>JACNJG010000038.1 GCA_014382685.1 Candidatus Cloacimonadota bacterium | reverse complement strand
AATCAAACTTCAAACACAGGAATCTGGCATTACCGTGCAAGAAAATTTAATTTTTATTTAAGAGGTTTTAAGTATTTATTCATAATGAAAAAAACGTAGCAACAAATAAAGTTATAGCATATAATAAGCATTTCCAAAATCTTCGTCAGCTCCGTTCGTGACACAGCTTAACCGTTAAGCGAAATTCGAGAAAAGATATTTTACAACTGATAAATTCGAGAAACGGGGCGCGGAGTTCAGAGCGCCATTACTCCACATGCTTCATACTGAACTCCATCCGCCGGCTGGCGGAATTCCAGCCTGATAACGATTGCTAAAATATGGTTTCATAGTAGTTTCAAATGTTCGTCCTCCATTTTTTTATTCTCCATATTCCACTCTCTGGAATTGCTATATTTTTGAAAATCTTCATTGGAAAACAGAGTTCTTAGATAAAAAAATATAGCATTTTTCACTCGTTTTTGAGGTCAAAGGCAATTTCCAAATAACTTGACTGCTTAGGGACACACCCATTCAACATGTCAAAAATCAAGCAAGGACACCATATATGGCAGAAAGTGATTTCAATAGAATTGATGCAGTCTTACAAGAATTTGAAGACAGAAAAGGTTCCTTGATCCCCATCTTACAGAATACACAAGCGCAACTTGGATATCTTTCCAGGGAAGCTATGAAATACATATCTGAAAAAACAAAAATACCTGTTTCAGAAATTTATGGTGTTACAACGTTTTATACACAATTCCGTTTGCATCCAATTGGAAAGAACATTATCCGTATCTGCCATGGAACAGCATGTCATGTTGCTAATGCTCTAAAAATTTCAGAAGCGCTTTATGAAGAATTGAAGGTAGAGCCGGGCGGTACAACAAAAGATTTGAAATTTACTGTCGAAGAAGTGGCATGTCTCGGATGTTGCAGTCTTGCACCGGTGATCATGGTCAACGATAAAGCATACGGTCGCTTAACTCCTGGCAAGATCAAAGATATATTAGCTCAGTATTAATCAAAAAATAACGAACCAAATTTAATCGGATTGGAGAGAATTTGGAAAATTCAGTAAGAATAAAAATTGGTTTAGCAAGCTGCGGGATCGCAGCCGGCGGTTTAGATGTTCTTGAGAAGGTGGAAATCTTTCTCAAAGAACATGATGTAAACGCACAATTGGATCATACCGGTTGTATCGGGATGTGCTATGCAGAAGTGCTGATGGAAATCGAAGATAATGAATTCGGCAACACTATGTATGGCTATCTTAATGCGGCGGATATTGATGATATCCTCAATGCCCATTTTATCGAGAAAAAACCTCTCACCGAACATATTGTCTTTTCTGATAAACTTGGCGGAGAAGAGAAACAAATCCTGGATTATCAGACGAGAATAGTACTTCGCAACTGTGGTGTGATCGATCCGGAATCCATAGATGAGTACATCGAGCGGGGCGGATATGAAGCTCTGAAAGATGTTTTGAAAGATATGTCTCCCATAGAAGTGATCGAAGAGATCAAAGAAAGCGGCTTAAGAGGTCGCGGCGGCGCAGGTTTTCCAACCGGACTGAAGTGGCAGTTTGCCTACAACAATTATGCAGATAAAAAGTATGTGATCTGTAATGCTGACGAGGGAGATCCTGGTGCATTTATGGACAGAAGTGTGCTCGAAGGCGATCCTCATAGTATTCTGGAAGGAATTCTGATCTCTGCGTATGCAATTGGCTCAGATGAAGGATTCGTTTATTGCCGTGCCGAGTATCCTCTTGCTGTGAAACGGCTTAGGATAGCAATAGAAAAAGCTAAAGAGAAAGGTTTTCTCGGAAGCAATATTATGGGATCGGATTTCAATTTTGATCTTACAGTGTACGAGGGAGCCGGAGCTTTTGTGTGCGGTGAAGAAACTGCTCTCATGAAATCGATCGAAGGTAAAAGAGGAATGCCTACGCTTCGTCCTCCTTATCCTGCAGAATCGGGTTTGTGGGGAAAGCCAACCAATATAAATAATGTGGAAACCTTATCAAATGTTTCATGGATCATCAGAAATGGCGCAGAGAAATACGCAGAATTCGGCACTGAAAATAGCAAAGGCACAAAAGTTTTTGCCCTCACCGGCAAGATAAAGAATGGTGGACTGGTGGAAGTACCTATGGGTATGACGCTTCGCGACGTGATCTATAAAATCGGCGGTGGCATCATCGAGGATAGAAAATTCAAAGCAGTGCAGCTTGGCGGTCCTTCCGGCGGATGTATTCCGGAAAGTCTTCTCGATACTACTGTTGATTATGACTCACTCACTAAAACTGGTGCTATCATGGGCTCAGGCGGAATGGTCGTCATGGATGAAACAACTTGTATGGTTGACATGGCTCGATTTTTCCTGAATTTTACACAAGACGAGTCCTGCGGGAAATGTACCTTCTGCCGTATTGGAACTAAACGAATGCTTGAAATCCTCAACAGAATTACTCAAGGAAAAGGCAAGCCCGGCGATATTGAAAAGCTGGAAGGCCTTTCTCATAAGATCATAAAAGGTTCGTTGTGTGGACTTGGACAAACAGCTCCCAATCCTGTGCTTACAACGATAAAATATTTCAGAGATGAATACGAAGCCCATATTAATGACAAAATCTGTCCTGCGGGTGTGTGTAAAGACCTCATAAAATACCTTATTATAGAAGATAAATGTATCGGCTGTGGAGCGTGCAAGCTGGCGTGTCCGGTGGATGCTATCATAGGTGAGAAAAAAGAAGTTCATACTATCGATCAAGATATCTGCACAAAGTGCGGTGCCTGTATGACCGCATGTAAATTTGATGCAGTGGAAAAATTATAAGCGGGCGTTATGGCAGATATAAAAATTTTGTTGAATGGAAAAGAAGTAACTGTACGAGAAGGTCAGACGATCCTCGAAGTTGCAACTGAATACGGAATCGAGATACCAACCCTTTGCCACGATGAATATTTGAAACCCTACGGCTCATGCTGGGCCTGCCTGGTAGAAGTGAAAGGAGCAAAAGGTTTTGTCCCTTCGTGTGCCACAAAAGTTTATGAAGGAATGGAAGTCGATACAGATTCCGAAGAGGTGCGTGCTGCGCGACAAATGGCTCTGGAACTCCTCCTTTCTGACCACTATGCGGATTGTACAGCCCCCTGTATCCTGGAATGTCCGGCACACGTGGACGTGCAGGGATATATTGCATTGATCAATGACGGACTGTATCACGAAGCGGTCAAGCTCATCAAAGAACGGCTTCCGTTACCACTTTCCGTAGGACGTATTTGTCCAGCTTTTTGTGAGAAAGAATGCCGTCGTCAGATCATCGATGAGCCCATTGCAATACGCCAGATAAAACGCTATGCTGCTGATAAAGACCTTGAAGATTCTGCGAATACATACATACCCGAGTGCAAACCCTCAACCGGTAAAGAGATAGCAATTATCGGTGCAGGTCCGGCTGGATTGACAGTTGCCTATTATCTCGCACAACAGGGACACAAATGTAAGATTTACGAAGCAATGCCCGAAAGCGGAGGTATGCTCCGATATGGAATTCCTGAATATCGTCTGCCTAAAGAAATACTCGATAAAGAGATCGACCTGATAAAGAAACTCGGAGTAAAAATTCATAATAATGAACAGCTCGGAAGAGATTTTACCATTCAATTTTTGTATAAAGAATATGATGCTGTCTTTTTGGGCTTTGGCGCCTGGACTGCGGTTAGTATGAATATCGATGGTGAAGACCTTAAAGGATGTCATCTCGGTATCGACTTTCTTCGCGATGTAGTTGATGGAAAGATCACAAAAGTCGGGAAGAAAGTTGCAGTGATCGGTGGGGGAAATACTGCTATCGATGCAGCAAGAACAGCTCTTCGTCTTGGTGCGGAAAAGGTCATGATCGTGTACCGCCGCGCTGAAGAGCAGATGCCTGCTGATGAAGTTGAAGTAATAGATGCAAAGGAAGAAGGTATCGAATTTCATCTTCTGCAGAATCCCACTAAGATCATCGGAAAAGACGGCAAAGTTGAAGGTATGCAGATCATTAAAATGCGTCTCGGAGAACCGGACAGCAGTGGCAGACGCAGACCTGTTCCAATTGAAAATTCAGAATTCATTATGCAGGTGGATACTGTTATTCCAGCAGTCAGCCAGAAACCGGATACGCAATTTCTGCTCGATGAAATTGCAAAAATAAACGGAAAAAATCTTAATCTAACTCGATGGAGCACGATTGAAGTCGATGAAGACACAATGTGTACAAACATCGATAAGATATTTGCTGGCGGAGATCTTACAAGAGGTCCATCTACAGTTATTGAATGCGTTGCAGATGCCTACAAAGCAGCCAAGAGCATCGACTCATTCCTAAAAGGCGAGAAAATTAAACCTACGAAAGAAAAATTCAACAGCAAAAAAGCTGAATCCTATAAAGACCTCGATCCCGAAGATTTCAAAGAATACGAGAAAGCATCCCGAATTTCTTCAGGACATCTTGACGTCAAAGATCGAATATCAAATTCCAAAGAAGTTGAGAAAGTTTTTACAAATAAACAAGTACATGACGAAACTGCTCGCTGTATCGAATGCGGATGTGATGTAAATCCTACTTGTGTATTGCGAAAATATGCAACAGATTATGATGTCATTGCCACACGTTTTGTAGGAGAGGTGAATAATCATCCTATCGATAAAACTCATCCATTTATTCTTCGTGATCCAAACAAGTGCGTGAATTGCGGACGCTGTGTGCGAACCTGTCTTGAAATTCAAGGTGTTGGTGCCTTAGGTTATATTTATCGTGGGTTCAAAACACTTGTTGCTCCAGAATTCGATGAATCGCTTATGAATACATCCTGTTTGAGCTGCGGAAAATGTATCGATGTCTGTCCTGTCGGTGCGCTTACTCCGAGAAATACACAGTATAAATTGGCACCACTTGATTATGAAGAAATCCAAACAACCTGTGCATTATGCGGAGCCGGCTGCAGCGTCACATACATGAAAAAAGATGACATCATCCTTAAAGCTGAAGCTACTGATAGTCCGATCACAGGAAACAATGTATGCTTTAATGCTCATTTCGGCTATGAGGTGCTGCAATCACAAGAGCGAATTACACAGCCAATGATCCGCAAGGAAAATCAGCTTCAGCCGGTTGATTGGGAAGAAGCTATGGATTATGTTACTGATAAATTAACAGAGCTTGAAAGAGATGTGGCTTTCTTCAGTAATGGAAATTATACAAATGAAGATTTGTATCTTATCAGCAAATTGGCAAAGCAGTATAAGAACAATAAGAAATATTCCTGGGAACTGAACGGTTCAGTAATAAAAGATAAACTCGATATTAATTTCTCGCCCAATCCGAGTGCTGATCTTAATCATGCAGATATTATCGTTTTGATCGGGGATGTTACTCATACAGTTGGTGTGAAGATCATGCAGGCACTCAATAATGGCGCAAAATTGATGCTTATCCATCCTGGTGAGGATCGTTTTGCCCGACGAGCAGATTTCAATATTACAACGAACTACTATATAGAAGTGATCAATGAATTCGCAAAATATCTCGTTGAATATCGTCATCATAATATTGATTATATTGCCCGATATGTAGGAAATTTTGTTGATTTCAATCATCAGCTCCAACATACTATACAGACTGGTGAATTTATGGATTTTGCTCATGAATTATTGTCATTTAAAAAGGTTATATTTGTTTATTCCGAAAGTGATCTGGATTATGATACCCAAAATGCGATATTCAATCTGAGCATGCTACGTGGTGATATCGGCACAGAAGGAAACGGTATTGTAAGTTGTTCTGAGCTTGCAAATAAGCCGTCATTACTTGAAAATGGATTTGTTCCAGTAAAAAATTATCAAAAACTCAAATCAGCAGCAATATTTGGAGAGGATCCTCTGTATAATAACAAAATGGAGATCTACGAGTGGTTGAATAGTCTTGAGTTCCTTCTTGTAGCAGATTCCTTTATGACCGAAACTGCAAAGATGGCACATGTTGTATTGCCGCTCAATTCGTTTATAGAATCTGAGGGTACGATTACGAATGATAATAATGTCCTTCAAACAGTGACGGAAGTACGCAATACTGTTACAGGAAAAGAGAACTGGTATTTGCTGAAAGATCTTCTTGGTTTGGATTCTACACTGGAAGAAATCTCTGAAGATGCGAACAGAGAATTCAACTCAGATGAGCGTGTTGAGAGCAGATATATTCCTTCAGAAGAGGAAACACAGAAGATAGAGTTGTCATTCACTCACAAACCATCTATTGCCCGAGCTGCTATCGAACTGAATGCAACAAGAAAGAAGATCCTTGATTTCAAAGAAAAGATGCTTGGAAAAAAATAACCCCACTTAATATATCACGAAATAAAAAAGCCCTCTAAAATTATAGAGGGCTTAGTTTTTATAAGTTTTTACTAATTATACAAGTCCCTGGTCGAGCATGGAATCAGCGACTTTAATGAAGCCGGCAATATTCGCACCATTTACATAGTTAACGAAATCACCTTCTTTGCCATATTCAACGCATTGGGCATGAATACTCTTCATAATGTTATGAAGTTTTTCATCAACTTCTTCTCTGCTCCAGCTCAAGCGGAGACTGTTCTGGGACATTTCAAGACCGGAAACAGAAACACCACCTGCATTTGCAGCTTTCCCGGGACCATAAAGAATTTTATTCTCAATATACACATTGACCGCATCGGGAGTTGAAGGCATGTTTGCACCTTCAGAAACGCAGATACAAACATTATTAACAAGTATTTTGGCTTCCTCTTCGTTGACCTCATTCTGAGTAGCACAAGGAAGTGCGATATCACATTTGACATGCCATGGGCGTTCACCTTCATGATATTCTACACCAAATTTTTCTGCATATTCTTTGATGCGTCCGCGTTTGACATTCTTAAGTTCCATGATGAAATCCCATTTTTTGCCGGCAATTCCATCTGGATCATAGATGTAACCACTTGAATCAGAAAGTGTAACAACTTTGCCGCCGAGTTGGTTGACTTTTTGTGTGGCATACTGAGCAACATTTCCGGAACCGGAAATAGCAACGATCTTGTCTTTGAAGTTAAGACCGCGGGTTTTGAGCATTTCTTCTGCAAAATAAACTGCTCCGTAACCAGTTGCTTCAGGACGAATAAGACTGCCGCCCCAATTCAAACCTTTACCTGTGAGTACACCAACGAATTCATTTCTGAGTTTCTTGTACATACCGAACATGAAACCGATCTCACGACCACCCACACCGATATCACCGGCAGGTACGTCTGTGTTTGGTCCAATATGACGGAAAAGTTCAGACATAAATGCCTGGCAAAAACGCATAACTTCAGCGTCAGATTTTCCTTTAGGATCAAAGTCGGAACCACCCTTACCGCCACCCATTGGGAGTGTGGTAAGACTGTTTTTGAAAACCTGCTCAAATCCTAAGAATTTAAGAATGCTGAGGTTAACACTTGGGTGAAAGCGGAACCCGCCTTTGTACGGTCCGATTGCACTGTTGAACTCAATCCTGTAACCACGGTTAACCATAACTTCACCATTATCACGTGCCCATGTAACACGGAACATGATGACGCGTTCCGGCTCTACAATTCTTTCAAGAATTTTTGCTTCTTTATAACGGGGCTTGGATTCATAAATCTCCCAGACCGATTCGACCACTTCTTTTACAGCTTGAAGAAATTCAGGTTGATTTGGATTACGAGCTTCTACTTGATACATAAATTCTTTCATACTCATGAGAAATACCTCCGAATATTATTATATATAGTATGATTTGGCGTAAAAATGAACCCTATTATTATTTGTCAAATTATAATGGAAAAAGGTAGTATCTAACATACAAAAATGTATATTATATATTAACAAAGTCACATATTTAGATATTATAAATTGAAAAAATTGGTTCACTATAAAAAGTCTAAAAAATTAAATAATGCATATTTTTTATGTGAAATGTGGTGTAAAAATGAAAAAAATAGTTGTCATTCTGAACGGAACGAAGTGGA
>JACNJG010000097.1:4559-8083 GCA_014382685.1 Candidatus Cloacimonadota bacterium | reverse complement strand
TGCTTCACTTCATCAGAAAATCCATAAGGACCGCCGATCAAAAAATAAAGGGGCTTATTATAAGTAACAAGCATCTTGTTGAGATGCTGAGCAAAACTTTTTGATGTGAACTCTTTCCCGCCTTCATCAAGGGCAATTACATAGCACTTTTCCGGGAGTTTATCCAGTACAGCTTTTCCTTCTATTTCTTTAATTTTATCAATAGATTGGTTCTTTGTATATTTGGGTGCCGAAACAGTTTCGATTGTAAGAGAACAAAAAGCAGAGAGCCGTTTTAAAAATTCTTTCTCTGCGAGAGAGATATACTTATCCTTATTTTTTCCGATCGCAAGGATAGTAATATTCATCAATTACACAGTTCGGATATCTTTATGATTTTTCTGAATATAGCGTACTTTCTGATGAAATTCCTTTATATTCGTGGCACCTGCATAGGAGAATGCAGAGCGGAGTCCATCATCAATATTACGGATCACATACTTTGCAGGACCTTTATAATCGATTGTGGAGCTGATTCCTTCGACATTTCTCTTTTCATCATTTCTAAGCTGCTTGGATTCGAGACTAGCAGAACCCCGATATTGTTTATATAGATGATAATTCGGAAAATTTCCCTCTTTATGAATTGTGCCTGGCGTTTCTTTACATCCTGCAAAAAGTGCTCCGATCATCACTGAATCCGCTCCAACAGCGAGTGCCTTGGCAACGTCTCCGGAATTCTGTATTCCACCATCTGCAATAACCGGTACATTATATTCTTTTGCCACACCGCATGCATCCTCGATAGCAGTTACCTGAGGCACACCAAATCCGGTATTGATCCGCGTTGTACACATCGAGCCGGGTCCGATGCCGACCTTGATCGCATCTGCTCCGTTTTCGCACAGAAACTTTGCAGCTTCTGCAGTTGCGATATTCCCTGCAATTACATCCACATTGAATTTCTTGCACATATTGATAGTGTTCGCCATCAGCTTATGATGACCATGTGCAATATCTATACAGATGATCTGAGCTCCTGCGTCGATCAGAGCTTTCAAACGCTCCTTGTTTTCTCCAGATACACCGATAGATGCTGCTCTGATCGGGTTTTCTGCAAGCCGAAGCCGCTCGATGATATTTGCTTCTTCATCAATAGAGCAGAATCTGTGAACGATACCGAGCGCACCAAATCCGCTGAGAACATTTGCCATATCGTATTCAGTGATCGTATCCATATTTGCAGAGAGGATGGGCAGTTTGATCCTGAAATTTTTGGTGATGTTTGTAGAAAGGTCAACATCCTGCCTGGAAAGTACTTCCGAGTAGTTTGGAATTAATAAAATATCATCGTAAGTTATTCCAATTCGTGCCATTGTAACTCCTTTTAGGCGCAGATAATTCCCAATGCAACCGAATGCAGTTTTGTCAACGCATCATCAGCACGTGAGGTAATGAGGATCGGAACTTTAGCTCCCATTATCACATGAGCAACACGCAGATGAGCGTAATATGTCATTGCCTTTCCAAATATATTTCCTGCTTCGATATTTGGCATGATGAGAATATCAGCTTTTCCTGCTACAGGTGAAACTATCTTTTTTATCTTTGCTGCATGTTCTGAAACAGCAACATCGAGTGCAAGTGGACCTTCAACCACACAACCGGTGATCTTTCCCTCTTTATACATTTTTGTTATCTCCGCTGCTTCCACTGTTGGAGGCATTGTGGGATTGACAACCTCGAGAGCGCAGAGTAATGCAACATTTGGACAGGGATTCTCCAGTCTATGGGCTACATATACAGCATTATTTATCAGAACAACTTTTTCTTTTACATCCGGGTAGCACACTATACCACCGTCGGTCATGAGTGTCAGCCGGTCTTTTGTTTCAATAACAAGCACATCGCTGAGAATGTTTCCCGTATAGAGACCTTTTTCTTTATTGAGCACACCCTTTATTAGCTGCCCTGTAGTTGTTGCTCCCTTCAGAATAAGGTCTGCTTTATTGTTCAGGACTGCATCGACAGCGAGCTCTACGCACTTTTCAGGATCAGTTTCATCAATAATCTCAAAGGAATCTACAAGACTTTTTTTGGACATAGAAATAAAATCAATGATTTGAGCTTTATCACCAATAAGAAGAAACTCTCCGATCTGCTCCTCCTTAGCCATTGTGGCGGCGTAAACTGCCGACATTGTATGAGCAGCAGGAATTACGACTCTTTTGGGAGGATGTTCCTTTACGTTATCAAGTAGTTCGTCAAAATTTTTTATCATGAATTCTCCGCATTTATTTCAACTGCCATGCAATAAATTTCATAGATTTTGTGAAACATTTATCAACCTCTTTTTCATATTTTTCTGTGATCGGGAAAGGAAATACATGATCATAGGGATAGGGGAAATCAAATGATTTTACTTTGATAGGGATTTTGTTGTCGTGCCCGTGCAAAGAAAGTTCAACTTCGATCGAAGGTACAACTTCATCCTTTTGCAGGGCTAAAGCAGAAATTCTTTTTGAGATTTTTTTTAATCGGTTTTCTCTGAATGTGATCATCTTATTATAGTCAAGCATGCTCTTTACATAGTGCCCGATATGATGGGGTTCTCCAAAATAATGTGCAAGCCGTTTGTCACGTTGAAGCTCTACCTCGAGATGCTCGATGAAAAAAGAATATATCGCTACATTTGCTTCACTATCCAGAATATATTTGGAAGCCGGTGACATTCTGTTGAGTAACGGACCGCCGCAGAACATACAAAGTTTTGAATTTTCAAAATAATTGTTTTCATTTACCATGAGTATCAGTTCAGCTAAAAAAGACCCAATCGAGTAAGAAAAGAAATCAATATGCGCATCTTTATGAATGTGCGGATGTTCGTCATTGCGGATTTGATTTATCATTTGGAGAATGTCATAGTAGGTTTGCAGTCCAGACCAGAAAAACCGCTGTGGAAGAAATTGAAGACGCGTGCTGATCGCAGCATTTGCAAGAGAGGAATTCGTCACCTTCGGGTAGAATTGCTTCCGTTCCTTGCACACCTTGTTCATGAATCTTGGATCTGCCCAACTGTCAGGAGCTCTGTTCATATGAAAAGCAATAGGGAAAAGGATTAATGTTTTACCTGTATATTCAACGAGCTTATGTGCCCAGGGCAGGTATTTCTCCCAGCTCTTTTCATTCAGGCCATGCAGAAGAATGATAACATCTTTGGATTTCTTGAGAGTAAAAGGTTTGAATATCGGGTATGTGAAAAAAATGTTTTCTTCGATGTGTGAATCGTCAATACGAAGAAGTTCATCGAGATGAGGTGCAGAAATATTGTTATCTAATGAATAGGAATCTTCAAAACTTTCATTATGTAACTGGCAGTGATAGTGTTCCTCCCCGGGCAGGATGTCGTAGTTAAAGGATTCAAAAGGAGTATTGAATATATTCTGGCGGTATTTCTTGAGTGTAATGAACTCATCCTTCTGATTGAACTTGTCTCTTAAAAAGAGATAGTCATCACGGTAACTCATTTCTGCTAAGTACTCCTT
>JACNJG010000097.1:2256-4314 GCA_014382685.1 Candidatus Cloacimonadota bacterium | reverse complement strand
TGTGCAATTTCGTTTAGGCGCACATCGATAGTAATTCCATTTTGCTGAAGGGTTTTCCACACAACATCCATTGCATCTTCCTTGGAGAGCCCGATCGATTCCGCAATATTCATGAGCACTTCTTTTTCGGTTTTTGTGAACTTCCCATCAGAGAGGGAGATGAGTGTCAGAAAGTGCAGAGTGTAGTATCGGTCTAAATCGGTACTGTGATGTTTGAGATATTTTGAAGACGTTTCCAGTTGCTTCAGTGCTTTATCCTTATTATAGATGATCTCTTTTTCCGGGTCATCAGTGAAGGCATCAGCAAGGATCTTCACCAGACTTTTGACTTCTTCCAGATTTATCTCCTTATCGGAAGCGATCATAGAGATACCCCCGGCAGCAACGAGCTTCATCATCATCTCTCTGATCTTTGTGCGAGGGTAGAATTTGGTCAGTGCGAGCAGTTTGTCTGTTTTTGTGTGTAGCTCTTCATCGGTCAGTTTTCCGCTCTTTTTGAAAAGTGTAGAATTAGAAAAGAGTTCGATCGCTTTCAGTCGAACCGGAAGGAGCGGGTGGGTTGAGGTGCTTAGCTCTGCCATATACTCTGACTTAGCAAGGTCATCGAGCTGTTTCATAAGTTCCGGAAGGTTGAAGTTAAGATTTTTCTCGGTCAGTCCGTAAGATATTTTCAACAAACTCTGTACTGCGACCTGGTATTTCTTGCACGCCATAAGTCCGACGCGGTCGCAGCTTATCTCTGCCTTTTTTTGCCATGTAAGGAATTTCTTCTCTGCAAGGATTGGCAGAAAGGTAGTGCTTTTTTTATCAGGATTATAGAGCAGGAGCAATTTATTGTGATCATAAACAATATGTCCAAGCTCGTGTCCCAGTACAAATTTGATCTCTGCATCATCAAAATTCTCGAGCAAGGCAGAAGTGAAAACCACACTAATGATATTTTTCTGTTTGAAAGCAAAGGCATTGTAGGAATTATCTCTAAGAGAAAAGAACTCGATATTTTGTTTGAGACCAAAATCTTTTTTAACTGCTTCAATTATCTTATAAATACGTGGTGAAATTATCGGGGTGAGACGTACAGAGTCTGCAAGTAGTTTGTCCCGAAAAGTGATATGCTCTTTGAGGATCTCCTCGTGAGATTTGATGATCTGCTGTACTTTGTACACATTAAAAAGTACTTTTGTATCTTCCAGGTCGCCTTTATAGCGAATTTTTTTCAAATCCATGCCCCCTCCTAAGGGTTGTAGTTCTCAATAAAATATTTATTTTTTTTTTCGATAATAACTAATTTTGTGCAGAATTATGTTTTTTAATTACATCGGAATGTACAGCTTCAGGGGTCAAAATCCAGCGATTATCGATCTGCCCGCTCACCGCATCACGTCTGCGGAAATAGTTTGCAAGTGCATCTCTGATAATGATATATTTATAAGTGATCTGCTTTTCAGGAATTTCAGTAAGCAATGTAAGACCTGAATTTCCCTGCATGAGGAAATCGGTAGTTGCCACATTGTATATCTTATCAGGATTCCAGGGCCCTCCGCCAATGGAGAGATTGGTAACACGCTCAAAATCGGGATATTCTTTACTGTATTCCACTTCGCCACCTGCAATGCGCAGTCCGTGGCGTCCGCCGGCAATTCGTACCTCGATGATCTCTTTCAATTTAGCACCATCGATTTCCATAGTGATTATCTGGCTATCAAAAGGAAGCACGTCAAAGACATCTCGATAAGACACAGGTCCTTCTTGTATATCATCACGCACACCGCCGAGATTCAAAAATGCAAAGTCTGCACCTGTTTCTTCGAGCATCGCATCCATAACAATATTTCCAATAATACTTTGTGCGGCGCCAACTCTGGACAGATGCATACCTGCGCGACCAACGATCTCATCCATACCCTTTTCTGCAACTGCTTGCATCGAATCAATTTTCTCCTTGAACCATGGATCCGGAATGAATTCCTCAGAAAAGAGAGCGATAAGATCACCATCAATATAGGCAGGAAGCTCATATCCGGTAAGGGTTTCGGTTTCAGTATCGATCGTAAGGAT
>JACNJG010000097.1:0-1301 GCA_014382685.1 Candidatus Cloacimonadota bacterium | reverse complement strand
TTTAAATATATTTAAAATCTCCATGTCAGAGTTGCCATGAAGTTGATCATGACATCATCAATTTTATCAAGATTTGGTCTGTTCACAGGTAGATCAGCATGGGCAGTATCCCAGAGATTATCATTTGCATAGTAACCGTCAGGGAACAGATCAGCATGATTATAATTTAGCTTGCCGATCTCTGCACCGAGATCAAGCATCATATTATATGGAAGCCGAATGCTCGTACCTGCCGAGAATGCAGTTATAATGACCTCTTTATCGATGCCATATGGCTGATAGCGGAATCCGAGACGGAAAGGCTGGTCTTTGAGTATCTGATGTTCAACACCGGCATAATATTCTATCACATCATACCATAGAGGGTTGTAATCACTCCACTTCACATAAGAAATCTCGAAAGAGAAGTGGGTGTCCCAAATATTACGAGGATGATATTCAAACCCGAAACCTATTCTTGAGGGATAGTAAACAGTGGTATCTGTCCATGCAGTATCTGCCGTTGCTCTGAAGGATTTATCGATTTCGGCGCGGCTTGTGTAGTTCATGCCGATCTTGAAGCGTTCACCTAGATCAAGCAGCATACCTGTTTGGAACCTGAAGCCGGAGTAGTTATTTTTTCTTTCAAAGATTATATCAGGAATGCTATCCGGATCATTCATCATTCGATCTTTTGCCCATGGCGTGAAGATGATCGTTGAATCTATCGTGCTTTCCCCTCTCATAAGAGAAAAAGATGCACCGAGAGAGAGGGATTTGAAAAAGCTGTTTGTATTCTCAAATGTTACAGCAATAGCAGGAGTGTGAGCGTAGATCATACCGCTTCCGTCATAGGTATTTGTGGCGATCTTGTGGGGTTCGTTGCCGTAGTCGGTTCCTTCATTATTGCGCACTTCCTCGATATATTTGAAATTGAAATCATAGAGTGGCGCATAGGAATAGGCAGCAGATACTTTAAATTGCTGAATGGGAACATTATACATCAAGCCCAGAAAATATTTATTAAAGAAATGGGCATTAGATGCATAGACCGCATCGTCGATGTATGAATCAAAAGAATCAAAAATGGGGAATGCCCGATTTTCATCATTTTTGGTCACATTTGGTGAAAGCTGCACCATAAGTTTAAAAGGCAGGTTGCCAAGAAGTGCGGGATTCTTTAGTGATGCAAGTGGTCCGTATCCGGTTGCAAGACCAGTGGAACCCATTGCAAGAGAGTGGGCTGAAAATGCGACTACCTCTTGTCCGACATAACGATCAAACACAAATGCAGCCTGGGCAGGAATTGCCAGCAAGAGCAG
>JACNJG010000149.1:6425-8126 GCA_014382685.1 Candidatus Cloacimonadota bacterium | reverse complement strand
ATGAAAAAAAGAGCACTCATAAGTGTTTCAGATAAAACAGGTATTGTAGCTTTTGCACAAGAACTCGTTGCGTTGAATTTTGAGATCATTTCAACTGGAGGAACGTTCAAACACCTTCAAGAAAATGGAATTTCTATCATAAAAGTTTCTGATATTACAGGATTCCCCGAGATCATGAATGGAAGAGTTAAAACACTTCATCCGGCTATTTATGGAGCGATACTTGCAGATAAAAGTAATCCTGAACATTTGGAAACGCTTAAACAGCAGCATATTAAACCGATCGATCTCGTTGTAGTGAATCTTTATCCTTTTAGAAAAACCATTGCAGATCCTGATGTCACCGAAGCTGAGGCGATCGAGCAGATAGATATTGGCGGTCCGACAATGATTCGGGCTGGCGCAAAGAATTTTAACAGCATCACCATCGTGGTTGATAAAAATGATTATGATATTGTACTTGATGAACTGAAAAAGAACGATGAAGTAAGTCTTGAAACAAGAAAGAGTTTAGCACGTAAAGCATTCCAGCATACAGCGGAATATGATGCTTATATTTCTAACTACTTTTCTAAAATATGTGAAGAAGAACTACCCTCTCAATTTTCTCTCTCTTTGCCGCTTTCTCAAACTCTTCGTTATGGTGAAAATCCTCATCAAAAAGCCGGCTATTATGATGAGAATCCAATTATACATCAGCTTCACGGGAAAGAACTGTCTTTTAATAATTTACAAGATATTGATGCAGCACTTAAGACCATTCTTGATTTTAGAGGTAAGCCCACAATTGGAATATTCAAACACTGCAATCCTTGCGGGATCGGTTCAGCAGAGAATTTGAAAGAAGCATATAAGAAAGCTTTTGCAACAGATACTCAATCTCCTTTTGGTGGCATTGTAATATCAAATCAAACCTTGGACATGGATGCTGCACTTGAGATCGATAAGATATTTACAGAAATAATCATTGCACCGGATTTTCTTGATGAAGTGCTTGAAAAATTGAAGAAAAAGAAAAACAGACGTATCGTTACTTTTGATCTCGATGCACTTGAGACATTTATCGTAACCTATAATATCCGGTCATGCATGAATGGAATCCTTCTTCAGCAGGAAGATAGTTCTTGTGACATTGAAGAAAACTGGAAACTTGTTACAAAGCGGAAACCTTCTGAAATGGAATGGGAAAAATTATGTTTTGCATGGAGAACAGTGAATCATCTGAAATCCAATGCTATTGCAATATGCAGAGAGGATAGAACAATCGGACTTGGAATGGGACAACCCAGCAGGATAGATTCCACGGAGATTGCTCTAATTAAAGCACAGAAATTTGGATTAAGTGTGCAGGATTGTGCACTTGGCTCCGATGCTTTCTTTCCGTTCCGCGATACGATTGATATGATTGCCAAAGCGGGTATCACTTGCGTCATTCAGCCGGGTGGTTCGGTTCGTGATGAAGAAGTTATCCTGGCATGCAATGAGCATAATATAACTATGATATTTACCGGAATGAGACATTTCAGGCATTGAGATTATTGTTGATTATGAATAAATGTTTGTTAAAAAGAGCGTTCCCAAACAGGGGTTTGGGGACGAGGAATAATGGAAACCAAAATTCATTAAGTGCACTTGTTCCCGAACACTTACACCATCTTGTTCCCAAACCCTTGAAGAGTCTTGTCCCCAAGTCTTTGAAGA
>JACNJG010000149.1:0-5443 GCA_014382685.1 Candidatus Cloacimonadota bacterium | reverse complement strand
AAAGAAATCAAATTACAAAAACTGATAGTCATCTGCGGTCCGACCGGAGCAGGAAAAACATCTCTTGCTTTACAATTAGCTCAAGATATCAAAGGTGAAATTATTTCTGCAGATTCCCGCCAGATCTACAAATATATGAATATCGGTACTGCAAAACCGACATTGGAAGAATTGGAATGTGTCCCTCATCATCTAATCGATATTATCACACCCGATAAGAAATTTACTGCAGGAGAATTTGTAAAAAGAGCGGATTTAGCAATTTCAAAAATAAAAAAAAATAACCATATTCCTTTCGTAGTTGGAGGAACAGGATTCTATATAAAATCTTTATTATATGGATTGTGCAAAATTCCCCCAATTCCTGCTGCCATCAGAAATGAACTAAAGAAAGAAGTTGAAGAAAAAGGAGCTCAGACTCTTCATCACATGTTGAATGAAGTTGATCCAATTGCTGCTCAAAAGATCGATCCAAATGATGGTAACCGCATTGTGAGAGCGCTTGAAGTATTTCAAGTAACTGGCACTCCAATCTCATCATACTGGAAGAAAGATGCTTCAACAAAAAGGTATCAACACTTTACAATATTCCTGAATGATGAACGTTCAGTATTATATGAAAAAATAAATACTCGTGTTGATAAGATGGTACAGGATGGTCTGTTTGATGAGTTCAAACATTTGCTTGAAATGGGATATACGAGGGATGATCCGGGAATGAATTCACTTGGCTACAAAGAACTCTTTGATCATATTGAAGGAGTGCATGACTTGTATACAACCATCGAACTCATAAAACAACACATGAGAAATTATGCCAAGAGACAGCTCACATGGTTCAACAAACAGCAAATACATTTGACAATTTCTCCTTCGCAGCTTACTTTATTTGATATAAAAAATCAAATCATGGAGTTTCTGGGACACAATGAAGCATGTTGCCATAGTTAATAATTATAAGATCTTTCATGCAGATTACAAAGCGGAATTGTTTCAGCTTCTCAAAGAGCATCACGTTGAGAAGCCCTCAAAAAAGCTGAAAGAAACAGCGATTAACAATCTTGTCGATGCATGCTTGCTTATGGAAGAGTCTAATAAATGCAATATCCAAATTGATGAGCACTCGGTCCATTTTAAGTTCCAGGAGATACAGAGCCATTATGAATCCCATGAGGATTTCATCAAAGATATGGCTGAATCACATATTTCAGTTGATACGCTTTTAGAGAATATTGGGAATGGATTCCGAATTAAAGAATATATTAAGAGCCGGTTTCTGGATTCTGTAGATATCAAACCGGAAAGAATTCAGGAATATTATGAAGATCATAAAGAGCAGCTTCAATATCCTGAACGCGCCCGCATCTGTCACATTTTGATCAGCAATCGTGATCCTCATGCATTATCCAAATTGGAAGAAGTAAGCAAGAAGTTATATGAGGATGAAGATTTCTGCGATGTTGCCAATAATTATTCCGAATGTCCAAGTGCAAAGAAGAATGGCGATCTTGGTTTCATCAAGCGAGGAGATCTGCTCGAAGAATTGGAAAATGTGATCTTCTCTATGAAGAAAGACCAAATTGCCGGTCCGATCCCAACAGATTTCGGGTTCCATTTTGTGAAATTGGTTGAGAAAGAAGAAAAGCGCATCCCATCCTATGATGAGATCAAGGATTCACTAAAAAAACAGCTCGAAAAGATCGCAGGCGAACTGGAATTATTACATCATATTAGAGAACTCAGAAATAAAGCAAATATAGAAATATTCTATAACGAGCTATGATAGATCAAAGGGTTTTCCTCATCATTCTGGATGGGGTTGGTGTAGGCGCATTACCTGATGCAGCACAATACCACGATGAGGGAAGCAATACATTAGCAAATACTGCAAAAAAAGTCCATGGACTCAATTTGCCGAATCTTCGGAAGTTAGGATTGGGGAATATCATTCATATTGAAGGTGTCCCTCCTGAAAAAAATCCTATTAGTAATTTCGGAAAAGCTATTGAAGTTTCTGCAGGAAAAGACAGTACTACCGGACATTGGGAGATTATGGGACTTATCAACGAGCATCCTTTTCCTACATACCCTCATGGATTTCCTGAAGAAATAATCGATGCATTTCTCGAGAAAACGGACTGCAAAGGAGTGCTTGGAAACAAAGCTGCATCCGGAACAGAGATCATCAACGAGCTTGGCGAAGAGCATATTAAAACACATTTCCCGATTGTGTACACATCTGCAGACAGTGTATTTCAAATTGCAGCACATGAAAAGATTTATCCAATAGAAAAGTTATATAATATGTGTGAGATCGCACGAAATGAGATTTTGGTCGGCAAGCACAAAGTTGGAAGAATAATTGCACGTCCTTTTATTGGTGATAAAAATGGAGATTTCAAGCGTACAAGCGCAAGAAAGGATTTCTCTGTAAATCCTCCTTCACAAACGATTATGGATTTACTGAAAAATCAGGACATTCCTGTTATTGGAGTGGGTAAGATCGAAGACCTATTCAACTTTCAGGGAATCACGGAATCTATTCACACGCCCAATAACCCGGAAGGAATGGATATGATCCTGTCGTTTAGTTCCAAAATCGATAGGGGTCTCATCTTTGCAAATCTATCTGACTTTGATACGCTCTGGGGTCATCGCAATAATTATAAAGCATTTGCAAAAGGATTAGAAGAATTCGATGACTGGCTTCCTAAATTACTTATGAGAATTACAGAAAGTGACATCGTGATCATTACTGCGGATCATGGCTGCGATCCAACAACACAAAGCACTGACCACTCCCGTGAATATATACCGATTTTAGTATATGGAAAGGGCATCAAAGGCGGAGTCGATATTGGTACCCGAAAGACATTCGCAGATATTGGAGCCACAATTGCTGATATATTCCAGATACAAGGTACAGGAAAAGGAACCAGTTTCTGGAACCTGATCAGGTGAAGTAAAAATGAGAAAATATTTTTTTCTGCTGATCGTACTTTTTGTTCTGATCTCCTGCATTTTCGAATATACGGAAAATGGTGATAATGAGGAGGATCTCGAGAAGATAAAACAAGTATTTCTCAATATTTTTGATGAGTTCACTATGTTCAATGTTTATGGGGTCATGGAGTATTTCAGCGCAGACTTCCTGAATGATGGCGTAGATTATTTTGAGGAACGGAATATTTGGTATGACCGGCTTGACGTTGGTGCTTCGGTCGAGATCATATCATTTGCTACAATTCAGATCAATAGCGGCCACGCCTTTGTTTCCTTTACAATAAATTATAACGGAGTTGAATATTCAGTACCTTTGGATGGAGTATTTACCGACCTTGTCTATTTTAAAAAGTTTAATGACGAGTGGAAGGTTTATGGCAATCAGCAGGAATTCGGCAACACATATTCCATAGATATTAGTACAAACCCATCCGGCGCAAGTCTATATCTGAATGGAATCAAACTTGATCATACAACACCTTATGTGATGGGTAATTTATCAGTGGGAAATTATGTGGTTGGTATATATCTGAAGGGCTATAATGAGATTTGGAAAGAGCTCTATCTTTCTGCTGATACAACGATGTATTATTATCTTGAGGAACCGATCTATCCGACACCGGAATTCTATATCAATAGTCCTAATGATGGGGACATTGTGAGTGGAGATTCCTTTTTCCTTCAGGGATTTGTTAATGACTATCTTGGAACCTATGCAATCCTTAATATGAACGGTGAGGAACAGACGGTCAATGTTGATGAGTTCGGGGATTTTCATACTTACATAAATATTTACGACCAGACGAATACATTCTATTTACGTGCAACAAACTCATTTGGAAATACGGGAATTTCAGATGATATTACTGTGTTTCAAGCAGACGATGACAGGACTTTGACGATTTCGGTATCTTGGGATACGGATAGTACTGATGTTGATCTTCATGTATGGGATCCTGATGGAAATTATTGTTATTGGGGTGATATCTATGCAATTCCGAATGGTGCATTAATTACTATCGATGATGACGGTTATGGTCCCGAAGTATTCGAACAGCAACCATTGACTTATGGTACTTTCACTATCAAAGTACATTTATATGACGGATATGATTATCTAAATCCAACCAGAGCCGAAGTGGAGATCACTCTTGGAGAGGATACGTACCATTATGGTACTTATGAATTTACTGCAGATGGAGATAATGCTGGCGCATGGTGGGAAGTTACGATATTCGATGTAGAGTGAAGATTGCAAAATGAGAAGTAAATTATAGGTTGCTTAAAGAAGGATAAGTGAAAATGTTGACAGGGGAAGATAAATATTTAATAAACCTACTGTTAAAAATAAAATTTAAAGAGTTACTTATGAAATCGAAAGACTTTGATATAGAAAAGATAGTGAATCTATGGATCGAATCATCAGAGAGCAACTATTCGACGATGCAGAATATGTATAAGTCAAAGGATTATGATTGGGCGCTTTTCGTTGGGCATCTGGTTTTAGAAAAACTGTTGAAAGCGTTGTATGTTAAACTATTGCAAAAGCATCCTTCCTATATACACGATCTTTTAAGATTGGCTGACAAGATGGATTTAGAACTAACTCCCGAGCAAGAAGAATGGCTGGACACGATCACAACTTTTAATATTAATGCAAGATATGATAATTATAAACTCAATTTTAACAAACTATGCACAAAGGAATTTGCAGATATTTGGATACCAAAGATCGAGAGTGTACGAGAATGGATAAAAAATCAGCTATAAATATTGCCAAAAGGTTCATTAAAGAGCTGCCCAAAGATCTGTCCGTAAAGAAGGTTTATCTCTTTGGTTCCTATACAAAAGGTGCCGGACACGAAGATAGTGATATAGATATCGCAGTTATTTTTGAAGATGTCAAAGATTATTTTTCTGTTCAACTTCTCTTAATGAGAATTCGAAGGAACATCGATCTGCGCATTGAACCGCATCCTTTTGCTGAACGAGATTTCAATGAAAATGATTCATTGGTATGTGAAATATTAAAAAAAGGTGTTGAACTGGATGTTTTTGAGCATTAACTTTACAGTTTGAAAGATAGTGCTTTTAAAATAGTATTCGTTTGGACTGGACTTGAGAGACCAAGTCCTCGAGTTCAGAACAACCTTAGATTCGGATTGTGTGATTGTGCATTCTGAGTCCAGTCTGCTAATTCTCTCGCATACAAATAAGTTGACAGTTTATATTTCATTTTGAAAGAAAAATATATGATAGATAGAAAAGAAGCATTAGCCCTGGCAAAAAAAATACAGGAAAATTTGAAAAGCATCTATGGATCTAAACTAGAACTAGTTTATCTTTTTGGTTCTTATGCAAGGAATGAAGCCAATGAGGATTCTGATATAGATATTGCAGTAGTACTTGATGGTCTTGCCAGTAGATACAAAGAAAGAGA
>JACNJG010000058.1:7023-8148 GCA_014382685.1 Candidatus Cloacimonadota bacterium | reverse complement strand
AGGAATTTATATGATAAAAAAATCAGTATTTGGTAAAGAAATATACGAATATTCCGGAGTCATTCATGTTCATACAGAGCATTCCTTTGACGGACATGGAAGTCTTGCAGATATAGTGCATACGGCAGAGCATCATAATGTCGATTTTATATGTATAACTGATCATCGCTCGCTTGAAGTTAAGAATGACCTACCTTCCATTTCTCAGACTGAAGTGAATGTTCTCATCGGATATGAAATGAATGACGCCGAAAAGAATAATCATTACCTCGTTTTCAATGTCGATGAAGTATTCCCACTTTCAATGAGCGCTGATAAATATGTGAAAGAAACTCGTGAATTAGGTGGAACCGGTTTTATTGCACATCCCTTTGAGAAAAGGAGATCTAAGAGAACACTGCGCACCTACAATTGGACATCCTGGAATGTACATGATTTCGATGGCATTGAAATATGGAATTACATCTCAGAATGGACCGATAAATTACGCATTCCATGGAACGTATTACCAAAAATACTTTTCCCAAACACTTCAATAAAAAGACCAAATAAACTAGCAACGAAAAAATGGGATGAATTAAATAACAAAGGTTTGAAAAAAGCAGGGATCGGGAGTGTTGATTCTCATGAAAACAGATATTCCGTCGGTCCGCTTTCAATTAGCTTTCTTCCGCACAGAAAATTATTTGGAACTATCAGAACAAACATCCAGACCAGGCAACCTCTTTCTTCCGATAATGCAGCTCAAGAAATCCTTGCGTATATGAAAAATGGTAATTCATACATTGTGAACTATACTCATGCTGACCCGTACATGTACTATTGCGGGATCGAGTCAAAATCATCTAAAAAATTTGCACTGCCCGGCGAAGAGATCTCACTCAAAGAAAAAGACCTTTACTTATTTATCTATCTTCAACAAGATTGTAATATAAAAATTATACATAATGGGAATCTCGTTCACACTGAGTATATGAACAAAGTATCATTTCCGATCACAGAGAAGGGCTTTTATCGGATCGAAGTGTTTATAGGGCTCAAAGGATGGCTTTTCACGAATCCCATATATGTGGTATAAAATAAAATATGATAAAATGTATTATGAACCACGAAAAACCAGTCTCC
>JACNJG010000058.1:2826-6520 GCA_014382685.1 Candidatus Cloacimonadota bacterium | reverse complement strand
AGACGGGTGGTTAAAAAATTTAAGGAGTAGTATGAAAAAAATATTTATACAGGATTTTAGCTCTTTAGAGGGCAGCGAGATCACAGATTACTTTGCGATCAGTGAAAAATCTGTGAGAAAAAGCAGAGCTGGAAAGTTCTTCATACGCGTAATGTGTGTGGACAGAACCGGTCAGGTAACCGGCTTTATCTGGGATAATGTACCAAAATTTCAGAATGCCTTCTCGGTTGGTGATATCGTTAAAATAAAAGCGCTTGTTACAACCTTTGAAAATAATGTACAGCTCTCAATAAGTAACATTCGCAAAGCTGAAGAGAACGAATATCAGATTTCTGATTTTGCTCCAACTACAACAAAGGATACTAATAAACTTATCGAAAAACTCTTTGGATTCATCGATTCTGTAAAAAATGAATACCTCTCAAAGCTTCTGCATCTTTTCTTTGACGATAAGGAATTGCTGGAAAAATTCTCGAAATCACCCGCTGCCAAGAACTGGCATCATAATGTTGTTGGAGGGCTTCTTCACCACTCAGTGACCGTTACATCAATTTGTGATGCGGTCAGCACTCTATATGACGGCATTGACAGAGATCTGCTCGTCACCTGTGCTATCTTACATGATATCGGCAAGATAAAGGAATATACGCTCGCACCATTTATTGATTTTACAGATGAAGGACGTCTTGTTGGACACGTTGTTATCGGCAATAAATTGGTTGTTGATAAATGCGAGGAGATCAATAATTTTCCACAGAACCTGCTCATGAAAATTCAGCATCTTCTTCTCAGCCATCACGGAGAACGAGAACACGGCGCGGCAGTTCCCCCAAAAACAAAAGAGGCGCTCATTCTTCATTATGCAGACAATCTTGATGCCCAAGTCACGGGCGCAGCAGAACTTATAGAAAAAGCAGCTGATGAAAATTCCACTTGGACAGATTATCACTATTTGACCAATCGGGAATATTATACGGAATAAACTCTTCACTGTTCAAAATCCAATTTTCTTGACTGCATTTTGAGCGGTTAGACATTTTACAAGTTCAAAATATATTTGTATAAGGATTTCTCATGAATATCAAAATATCATTCCCGGACGGTTCCGAAAAGGAATTTCCAAAAGGGATCACCCCACTTGAGATCGCAGAATGGATCAGTAAAGGGCTTGCGAAAGAAGCACTCTGTGCACAATTCAATGACACTGCGGTTGATATGACACGCCCCATCGAGGAAGACGGATCAATACTCTTTTATAAATTTGCGGACGAAAAAGGAAAAGAGGTTTACTGGCACAGCAGTTCGCATATAATGGCTCAGGCAGTAAAACGGCTCTTCCCGGACGTGAAAGTTGCGATCGGTCCATCCATCGACCAGGGCTTCTACTATGATTTTGATAAAGAAATTCCATTCACAGAAGATGATCTGCGTCTTATTGAAGAAGAGATGCAACGCATTGTTGATGAAAATTTCTTCTTTGAAAGAAAAGTATTAAGCCGTGAAGAAGCACTTGAGCTTTTTAATAGCTTGGGTGAAAAATATAAAATTGAACTCATTAATGATATGCCCGAAGATGAGACCATCTCAATATATGTGCTTGGAGATTTCGTTGACCTCTGCCGAGGACCTCATATTAGATCAACCGACAAAGTGAAAGCATTCAAACTTCTGAAATTTTCCGGTGCGTACTGGCGTGGTGATGAGAAAAAGAAGATGTTGCAACGTATTTATGGAATCTCATTCCCCACCCAGAAAGAACTCGATGCCCATCTTGAAAAATTGGAAGAAGCAGAAAAAAGAGATCACAGAAAAATCGGCAAAGAACTCGACCTGTTCGGCTTTTATGAAGAGGTCGGCGCCGGGCTTGTTCACTGGCATCCAAAAGGCGGAGTCATGCGGGATGTCATAGAAGATTTCTGGAAAAAGGAACATTACAGAGCAGGTTACCAGATAATCTACACTCCTCACATCGGGAAATCCATTTTGTGGGAAAAAAGTGGTCATCTTGACTTTTATCAGGACAGCATGTACTCACCTATGCAGATCGATGAGATCGATTATTATATCAAACCCATGAATTGCCCATTCCATATTATGGTGTATAAATCCAAGCTCCGAAGTTACCGTGAATTACCTGTCAAATATGCAGAACTCGGCACAGTATATCGTTATGAACGCTCAGGTGCATTGCATGGCTTGATGAGAGTGCGCGGTTTCACCCAGGATGATGCTCATATCATGTGTACCCCTGATCAGCTTGTCGGAGAAGTGGTAAAATTACTTGATTTCTCGCTTTTCTTCCTAAAATCTTTCGGCTTTGAAAGATATGATATTTTTCTTTCTACCAAGCCGGATAAACATGTGGGAGAAGATATTGACTGGGAAAGAGCAACTGAATCTTTGAAAGAAGCTCTTGAAATTTCCGGACTGGAATACAAAGTCGATCACGGAGAAGGTGTATTCTACGGACCGAAAATAGATATAAAGATCAAGGATGCCCTTGACCGTTCATGGCAGTGTACAACCATTCAATTTGATTTCAATCTTCCTGAGCGCTTTAATATGACATACATCGGCGAGGACAACGAAGCTCATCGTCCTTATATGATCCATCGCGCTTTGCTTGGCTCTCTGGAGCGATTCTTTGGAGTGCTTATCGAGCATTATGCAGGTAATTTCCCGGTATGGCTCGCACCGGTGCAGGTGCAGGTCATACCTATAAGCGAGCATCAAGTTGACTATGCAAAAGGAATTTTGCAGGCATTGAGAGATACGAATATCCGCGCTGATATCGATGTGCAAAATGAGAAGGTCGGCTACAAGATACGTGAAGCAGAAAAGCAGAAAATACCATACATGATCGTTGTCGGTAATAAAGAGATTGAAAATAATAATATCTCAGTCAGAAAGCATCTCAAGGGAAATCTCGGAACAACTGATCTCAAGAGCTTTATTTCTTCAGTTACTCAAGAAATTCAGAATAAGACGATATCCGGCTTGGATTAAATTGATAATGAAATTCAGATTGTATCGTGCTGTTTGTCGTTCATCAATAAATTTGTAAGAGTTCATAACCTACATAATATTTATATGAAATATAACGGACTCATTCTCAGTAAGCGGTTCATGAAAAAATTTATTCTTCTTGTCCTCATTACATTACCATTGTGTGGTACTATTTTTGCAGAATCTGAGTTCGCCGGCTACCCTATCTTCGGTTACGAGAATGAAACCGGATTTTACGGAGGTGGACTTGTTTATATGCGCAACCGCCCAAAGCATTTTGATCCTTCTATCACCCCTAATAGTTATTATCTCTCTTTGGAATATAGTGAAAAGAAACAATTCCTGATCAAATTTGAGCCGAAAATTCACTTAAAGAATGGTCTTTATACATTCGGCTCAACTCTTAATTTTAAAAAATGGCCCTCAAAATTTTACGGAATTGGCAATAATTCAAAACTAGAAAATGCAGAAGATTTTACACCAAATGAATTCGGATGTACTTTTGATATAAAAAGGAAACTGCCTAAGAATTGGGATATCTCATTAATTTACGACTTCAGCCATTACGAGATCACAAAAATGGAGGAAGGCGGGACGCTGATCTTGGGTGAAATTCCTGGAAGCAAAGGCGGGTTTAATTCCGGTTTGGGATTGCAGATCGGCTATGACAGCAGGAATGCGGAATCCT
>JACNJG010000058.1:0-2415 GCA_014382685.1 Candidatus Cloacimonadota bacterium | reverse complement strand
TTCTCGATTGCAAATGCCAGATCCGATTTCGGCTTTGGACTACGCTACTCCTTTTTCTTGGAAGATCGGCTTAACCTGCGAATCGATATCGGATTCGGAGAAGAGGATTGGAATTTTTCAATCTCAACCGGAGAAACATTTTGAAAGCTCAAAGTGTTTTTTTATACTTAGAAATTATTTTGATTTCAACAAATCAGAGTTTTGCAGAGATACAACGAGGACATGAAACTGAATAAAGAATCTCTCGGACACTATTCTAACATACTCAAGGCGATACCACGTTCCAAAGGAAGAAATGCGATCGGATGGAAATATCCCGTCTCATTTCACGGAAAGGATATCTGGAATGCGTATGAGTTTTCATTTCTTGAAAATAACGGAAAACCGACAGCAGGTATTCTCACGATGGAGTACAGTACTGATTCACCAAATATTGTCGAAAGTAAATCTCTGAAACTGTATCTGAACTCCTTTTCGATGTTACATTTTATTTCCTTTGATGAAGTGCTTTTTACCATCAAAACCGATCTTGAAAATATTCTGGGAACCGACACTTTCCAACTCTATTATGAAACATACTCATCTTTCTCTAATATATTTACGGACAGCTCGGCATTTACTTGTGTGGATGAGCTTGAATTGGACGAAATTTCAAATTATGAACCAAATCCATCTCTGCTGCAAAAAAGTTCTTCAAACGCTCAGGAATTTTATTTTTGCTCACATGTGCTCAGATCGAACTGCCCTCTTACAAATCAGCCGGATTGGGGTTCGATATACATTTATTTTCATGCAGACCAAAAAACGATCCAGCCCGAATCTTTTCTCAAATATATTGTTTCATATAGATTGCATAATGAATATCACGAAGAGTGCTGCGAGAGAATTCTTTATGACCTGCTGCAGGTTTTATCACCTAAAAAATTAGCATTGATATGCAAATATACTCGCCGCGGCGGTATTGACATCAATCCATTGCGGCTTTATCCCTGCGATTTCACACTGGCTGATCTTCCTGAAGATTTTACAAATCTTATCTATTCCCGGGATTTTCACCAATAGAAAATAATTGACACGTAACCCGATAAAATAAAATATATTAAATATTAAAATCCTGAGAGGGATTACATGGAATTTAAAGATAGTGATTTTTTTTGGCTGTTCGCAGACAAATACATGCGGACTGAAATTCAAAATTGTGCAAATATATAATACTGAGAATAGCATATGAAAATAATTAATTTGTTTTTTTTGTGTGTGCTGTTCCTATTTGGATGCTCGAATACAATTCCTGAATTCAACGGAGAAAAAGCATTTGAATACCTTGAAGCACAGTGCGAGTTCGGTCCCAGAAATCCCGGTTCGGAAGGACACTCTCAATGTAAAGACTATTTTGTAAATTTCCTGAGAACGCATGGTGCATCAGTTCAAACCCAGGAATTTTCCGCTGAAGTACGCGGACAGGAGTATCAATTCACGAATATTATTGCATCCTATTATCCAAACAGACCAAGGCGGATCTTTATCGGTGCACATTGGGATACGCGACCCTGGGCTGATAGAGATGAGGACACTTCCAATCACGAAATTCCCATTATCGGCGCCAATGACGCAGCATCCGGCGTTGCAGTACTCTTGGAACTTGCAACAATATTACAATCACACGAGCCACCTGTCTATGGTATAGACTTCATCTTTTTTGATGCAGAAGATGCCGGCACTTACGGAACTAACGAAACTTGGTGCCTGGGATCACAATATTTTGTTGAACAATATTCGGGGAAAGAGCCCGAGTACGTTATAGTTATCGATATGATCGGAGATGCTGATCTGGATATTTTGATAGAATCTTTTTCGATAAATTCATCCCCAGCGTTGGTGAAAATGGTTTGGGACATTGCCAGGAAAAATAACATAAATGCTTTTTCATCAAAAATGACAAGTTATATTTATGATGACCATTATCCCTTTCTTGAAGCTGGCTACGAAGCGATCGACATCATCGATATGGACTATCCTTACTGGCATACAATCGAGGACACGCCGGATAAATGCAGCCCGAAAAGTCTGCAAGACGTGGGCACTGTCCTGATACATCTGATCTATGAATAAATATTTCACGCCAGACGAACGGAACATTATAATTTTTATTGTGGTATTCCTTGTTATTGGGCTAATTGTGCTCAACGTGAAAAATATTTCTTCCATTCTCGATGCCGATTCCACAAGCACAGTTCAGGACAGCATAAAGAAGGTTGTGGAAAAATCCCACGAACCCATGTCGATCAACATCAACATTGCTGATATTGAAACTCTTGCAGAATTACCCGGCATCGGACCGGCAAAAGCACAAGCCATCTTTGAATACAGGACTCAGCAGGAATCTCTTTCTTCTCTTATCGAACTGGTGAACAT
>JACNJG010000026.1:4941-8166 GCA_014382685.1 Candidatus Cloacimonadota bacterium | reverse complement strand
CTTTTAATTGCTGTTATCGTCTGTGAAATCTCTGAACTGGATATTATACAATTTTTTATAAAGATTGCCCTGCTCGATCAATTCTTCGTGCGAACCCTGCTCCACAATGATGCCTTTGTCTATAACAATGATCTTGTTGCAATTTCTGATAGTAGAAAGTCTATGCGCAATGATGAGTGTCGTTCTGTCCTTCATCAGACGATATATTGCTTCCTGAACCTGGTACTCTGATTCCCCATCAAGCGAAGAGGTTGCTTCGTCAAAAATGAGTATCTGCGGATTTTTCAAAATTGCCCTTGCAATTGCAAGGCGCTGCTTCTGCCCGCCGGACAGCTTCGCACCGCGCTCACCGATAATTGTTTCATATCCCTCTTCGAGTTCCAAGATAAAATCATGAGCGTTCGCTGCCTTCGCTGCCTGAATGATATCTTCTTTTGAAGCATCGAGCCGGCCGTAGGAAATATTATGCGACACAGTGTCGTCAAAAAGTATTACTTCCTGGGTTACCATACCCATAAGGTTGCGGACATCGTCGGTCTTGTAATCCCGCATATCAACATTGTCTATTCTGATCGAACCTTTAACGGGATCATAAAATCTGAGCAGCAGATCCATCATAGTGGATTTTCCTCCTCCGCTTGGACCAACAAAGGCAACGGCTTCTCCTTTTTTTATTGTAAGATTTATATCTCTTAGCACGATGTCAGATGTTGGATATTTGAATGACATATCATTAAACACAATGGAATCTGTAAAAGCAGTTATTGATTTTGCATCATCCTTATCCTTAAGATTTACCGGCTCATCAATAACCTCAAATACCCGTTCTGCAGCAGCAAGTCCTTTATTGATCTCGGAATACACTTTTGCGATCTCTTTGATAGGATGCAAACTTGCAAGCAGCGCAACAAGGAAAAGTGAAAATTTCCCTGCAGTCATTGCGTTTTGAGGATTCAGAACCAGCAATCCGCCATACCATATAATGACGAGGGTGATCATAACAGACACGAATTCCGTAAAAGGTGTTACTAACTGTCCAGCCCTTATCATATGGACTGATTTCTTATAGAATTTCTTGTTCTCTTTGAGAAAGCGTGCACGTTCGTAATTTCCCATGGCAAAGGAAAATACAATGCGGATATTCATTATTGTTTCTTGCAAAATAGAGGTGATATCTGCAAATTTCTGCTGCACCTTTCGGCTTCTTCGCTTCAGAATGCTGGATATAAAACTAACAGTAACCGAAATCGGAATAACAACAAATAGCATCATCATGGACATCCGTTCGCTTACAGCGACCATCATAAAGACATAAACAGTAACAAGAAGCAGGTTTCTAATGAGATTTGTTACGGAATTGAGAGTCATCCCGCGGATCATATTCACGTCATTTACAGCCCTGGAAATGACCTCGCCGAGTTTGTGGCTGTGAAAAAATTCGATCGGTTTTTTGAGAATAGCTTCATAGAAATCATTTCTGATGAACATGATGACCTTCTCCTCGATCTGCTTGAAAATGATCTGCTGGAAATACATCGAGAGACTTCTAATAAAAAACAGAATTACAGCCAGCACAAGAAGCAGCTTGAGGATCATGCTCTTCGAATTCCTCTCTGAAAATTCTTTCAAAGAAACATTGATCTCGTCTTTTATCTTATCAAGACGCCCCTCCTCTTTCCAGTTATGCCTAACTGCCTGCACGCTCCTGCCAACTAACCATTCTGCTTCTTTGAATATATATGAGAGATTTGCAGAGCTTCTGTTTGCTTCATCCGCTTTCCACTCCTCTTCTGTCTGCTTGACAAATATCTCATCGACAACCGGATAAACAATTCCAAGTGAAACTCCGCTGAAAGAGGCATAAATTACCAGCACGAACAGACCAAGTATAACATTTGGCCAGACCTTTTTCAGGTAGGATAGGATGCGGAGAAAAAGTTTCATAATGCCTTATAGTCTAATCAAATCTGTAGGAAAGTAAAATTGAAATTGTCGTTTGAGTGAAATCGCTTTTGTAGTACACGGGATTCACATACTCGCCCTGCTCGGCAAGCGCTATGTTTTCTTCGTTCACATTGCAGTCTATATATCGGAAGCCAAGTTCTGCTTCAAGTTCAGGAAATATCTCATATGAACATTTTAGAGAAAGAGTATTCTTCGTATATTGATGACCATAGAGAAATTTTTCCACAGTCTGAATATGATACTGATATTTTATGCTGTCCTGCGCTCCTTTTCTGTAGATAGAATAGTCAGCAGAAAATTTCAATTTTTTATTGGGCTGAAAATCTATTCCAAAATACAGATTGTCCGCATTCTGCCCGGTCCAGTAGCCCATCCAGTAATCATCTGAAGTGACATAATTGATCGGGAATTTGTGAGTATAGACCCAGGGATTCAGGTGAGTATATTCAAGCCGAAAATCAAGCCCATTCATAAAGGGCTCGACAAGGTACGCACCAAGTTGATAGGCAACATAGTTATGAGATTCATTCTTCTTGAACATCTTGGATAAAGCGATCTCATCTATGAGCAAGGAGCCATAGGTTTTAATACCATTCCATGGAATCCATTCATAATCCAGACCGATCATTTCATTATCCTGATCATTGGTGTATCGTTGTGCTGACCAGAACAGCATAAGGGGTATAAAATATACGAATTCGGCATCGCGTTCGCCATAATAGAGAAGTTCGCTCAAGCCAAAACTGAATCTCTCTGAAGGTGAGATCTCCAAGCGGTGTGCTGCCACGTATTTTTTCTTATAGAATTTTCTATCAAATACCTGATCATTACCATAATTGATCCAGTAAGAAGTGCTGTCATCGAGAATATTGCTTTCCAGCCAGCCGTGAAAATACACGAATTTCAACCAGTTACTGAATTTTGCTCGTACCATAATTTGCGGATAGGATGGGGCTTTATTGCTCAAAGAAACCGATCCCGTGTGTCCGCATCCCCAGTAATTTGAGAATCTTCCAATCGTCAGGTCGGCATATTTTGTAGAAAAAGAAACTGCTGCATCCACTTCTTCATAAAAGTAATTGCCGTCTCCTTTGTGTTCTACGCCTATTCCCTGTTCTGGACAATCAATTTTCTTCACATCAAACTCATTGCCCTGTACGGTATTATTAACACCATAAAAAGAGAACCCGATATTATCTCCAAGATAGCCGAATATATAACCTCCGCCTGTGAGCCGCTGATAGTTTTCTGCAAAGGTCG
>JACNJG010000026.1:0-4603 GCA_014382685.1 Candidatus Cloacimonadota bacterium | reverse complement strand
ATGGTCATAGATGTGCACAAGATATTCCCGAATATCGGTTCTTGGAATAGGTTTGATGCCGTCGAAGTAACGTCCGGTCATGCCCTTTACCTGCATTCTCTCTAAGAAATCATAAACATCATTATTCAACGGAACCAGCACAACCTGCGCAGAAAGAGAGGTGCAGAAAAATGTTAAAAGCAATAACAAAATAAAGTTCTTTTTCATTGGCTTCAAATCCTTAACCATGTTAGCAAATCAAAAGTTCTTTTTTTATTGTCAACTAAATTGACAGTCTAAAATAAAGGATATGAGTTATAAAATATTTTGAAAAAACTGAAAATATCACCTTGAAACATTAAGGAGCTTCATGAAAAGCAAAGTATATCTCATCGATTTTCACACCACTTTTCAGCGTTCAATTTTTGACAAGATCGGAGATGCACTTTCGCAGGCAGGATTCAAAGACACGATCTGCGAGCATGACAAGGTTGCGGTTAAGATGCATTTTGGCGCAGAAACCAATTTCGGTGTTATCAATCCACGCTATGTTCGCTATTTTGTGGATAAGATTTTAGCGCTTGAGGCAAAACCATTTTTGACAGACACAAACACGCTTTATGCCGGAAATAGAGTGAATAGTATCGATCATACCAATCTAACAATTCTTCACGGTTACGCACGATCTGTAGTGAATGCGCCTGTCATCATTGCAGATGGGCTTATGGGACAAAGCGAAGAGGTTGTAAAAATAGATACACGGGAAACAAAAGAAGCGCACATTGGAAGTGATATTCATCATGCTGATGCGATACTTGCACTCACACATATGACCGGTCATGAGGCAACGGGATTTGGTGCTGCGATCAAAAATATCGGTATGGGATGTGCATCACGTAAGGGCAAGCTCGCTATGCATAGCATGTCCCGTCCAAGTGTAAACCATGATAGATGCGTGGGCTGTGCGCGCTGTGTGCAGTGGTGCCAGGTGAATGCTATCAGCATTAAAGAAGACGGCAATGCACATATTGATGAAGAACTGTGCAACGGATGCAGCATGTGTATCTCTGTCTGCCCTTTTGCTGCAATTAGGATCAAATGGAATGCCTCGTCTGAATTACTCAATACGAAGATCACGGAATATGCCCATGCGGTTGCCTCACATAAAAAAAATAAGATGTTCTATGTGAACTTCCTTAATAGCATTACGCGATTGTGCGACTGTGCAAATATTCACGGCGAATACCTGGTGCCGGACATTGGCATTCTCTTTTCAAAGGATATTGTCTCGATCGACAGGGCATCCATCGATCTTATCAACAAACAAGCTGGCAAAAACCTTTTCAAGGAGCTCTATCCAAACATTCCATGGGAGAATATTTTTTCTTATGCAGAAAAGCTCGGAATGGGTTCATCCGATTATGAGCTGGTGAAGATTAAGTAGTGCTCGGATTGTTATGATATCAATCTTGACAAAAAATTGTAATATTAAATATCTGTGGTTCAAAATAAGTAAGTATAAGGAGTTTCTAATATGGTTCGATTAACTCGTTCTCTAGTTATCGTCTCGGTTTTATCAATTTTGGTATTAGCCGGGTGCGAATTAGGTGAAAAAGAAAAAGATAAAACTCAAGTCCTCGCACAATGGGATGGCGGCACGATCACATTAAAGGTCTTTAACGAACGCCTTGATCAGATCCCGCAATTTTATCGCCCTCGCGGTGGTTTCACTGTCGAGCAAAAACAAAAATATCTCGATGACTATTCAATCGAAGAAATTTTCTATATTGAAGCATTGAGCAAAGGAATGGAAAACGCAGAAAGTGTCCGAGAATTCTATCGCCAGAATGCTGAAAGGGTTATCCTTGATAAATATTACAAGGAACAGATCAAAGACAAGGTCAAGCCCACCGATGCCGAGCTTATGGCGTTCTATGAAGCTCATAAGGATGATTTTTATAAGAAATCACCCACTGCAACTCTTCTGTACATAGAAACTAAAACAAAAGAAAATGCAGACAAGGCATACCAGGAGCTTGTTGGGGGCAGAGAATTTGTTGAAGTAATGAATGAATATTCCACAAACGAAAATCTTAAGAAAAAAGGTGGTCTGATAACAAACATCAGAATGGGCGGATATATCCCAAACATTGGCAGGTCAGAAGAACTGGACTCGCTTATCTTTGCAGCAGAAGCCGATGACATTATCCCCCCGATCGAGCTAAACGATGCCTTTCATATTGTGAAAATTGCAGAAAAAGACATGCGCACGATCCGTCCTTATGAAGAGGTGGAAAAAGATGTGAGCAGCCGCTACATGAGCGAAAAAGAGCAAGCACTCCAAAAAGAAATTCAGGATAAATTATTTAATAAGTACAATATCTCCATAGATACACTTGCAGTCGAAGAAATTAATTTTGAAGAAGCAGACTCCTTGGATACTGCAGGAAGCATTGTGCTCATTGCATCCTCCGATCCAGAGCTTAGATATACCGCAAAGGATTTTGCCCATGAGGTCAGCATGTTCCCAATGGAACGAAAGCAGCTTCTTCATGAAGGCAATGCAAAGGTTGATTTCATTAATGCAAAAGCCAGCAATAATGTAATGTATCATAATGCGATAAAGAAGGGATATGAAAATCATCCGGAGATAGCAGACGAACTTCGCAGAGCAAAGATGATCGGCGCTCTTCGTGAGTATTATAAGCAGTTTGTAGTTGACGCAGCAGTGGTCTCCGAAGAAGATATTGTTCAAGCTTATGAAGCTGACAAAGAAAAGCGCTATGTGAACAAACCCCACGTAAAGGTGCAGGAATTCGTTTGCGAAAATCAGGTTACTGCAGATTTCGTACTCTTTAAAGCTAAGGAAGTGCAGACCGATGAAGAACTCAACGAGCTGGTTCAGGAATACTGTATCAAAATAAATAATGACGGCATGATCGGTCCCATTTATGAAGGGGGCATCATACCCGGCGTTGGCAAAGACGACCGTTACCTTGAAAAAATATTCTCGGTTCCCGAAGGATCATTCAGCGATGTGTTTGAAGATGTAAAAGGAAATTGGGTGTTCTTCAAAGTTGTGGAATTCACTCCAAAATCATATCGTAACATCGATGATGTCCGCAACGAGCTCGAGACCAACCTAATGCGAAAAGCTCAAAAAGATCTTTTTGATACCCTCAGGGCAGAAATGCGCCAGAAATACAGTCTCGTGGTCTATGCCGATCGCCTTGAAGAAAAGCTTCCTGTTGATTCGCTCTTGACTCTTGCTGAAGAATCTATGACACAGAAAAACTATGCTCGCGCTATCTACTACTATGACAAAGTTATTGATGAATATCAGAACGGACAGGATGATTATAAGGCAAAGTTCATGAAGGGTTTCATTTACTCCGAATACCTGAAAAATGACGGAAAAGCGATCGAGATGTTTGAAGAAGTGCTCACCTATCCGAGAGAAGGCGTTGCGACGGATACGACACTCCATCCCTCTGCACGCTATATGCTGAAAGCTCTCTCGGGCGATGAAGATATTCTCGAGAAGATCAATCAGCAGTCCGAACAGATGAATACAAACTAATAAGATTTTAACATACTTACATACATAAGCGGAGCTCTTTCGGAGTTCCGCTTTTTGATTGCCTATAAACAATCACCCTCATAAAACTTGACACCACTAAGTGCATTGATGCATAGAATTACAAAAATTTCAGGAACAACACATGGCAAAAGTACAATTAGATAAAATCACAAAAGTATATGAGAATACTTTCACAGCAGTAAAAGAAGCAGACATTATTGCTGAAGATAAGGAATTTGTCGTACTGGTCGGTCCGTCTGGCTGCGGAAAAACAACTGTCCTGCGAATGATAGCCGGTCTGGAAGATGTAACGGATGGAACAATCTTCATCGATGATAAAGTAGTTAATAATGTGCTCCCAAAAGACAGGGACATCGCAATGGTTTTCCAGAATTATGCTCTTTATCCACACATGACAGTGTATCAGAATATGGAATTCTCACTTAAATTACGCAAGACTCCGAAAACCGAGATAAACGGGCGAGTGAAAACTGCTGCGGGACTGCTCGGCATCGAGCAATTATTGGACAGAAAACCTAAGCAGCTTTCCGGCGGACAGCGTCAGCGTGTGGCTCTCGGTAGAGCAATTGTGCGACAACCAAAAGTGTTCCTGTTTGATGAGCCACTCTCCAACCTCGATGCAAAACTCCGTGTGCAGATGCGTGCTGAGATCATCAAATTGCATAAAAAATTAGAAACAACAATCATATATGTGACACATGACCAGACCGAGGCAATGACAATGGGAGATAAGATCGTTGTCATGAAAGACGGGCTGATCCTGCAGATAGACACACCTATCAATGTTTATAACCATCCCAACAATAAATTTGTCGCAGGTTTCATTGGAAGCCCGGCTATTAACTTCTTTGATGGTAAGATCAGCAAAAAGGGCAAGCAGCTTCATTTTGACTTTGGCACTTTCTCTGTAGATATTCCCGATACCTATGACGACTCTCTGAAGGACTATGTGGATAAGGACATTACAATGGGAGTGCGTCCCGAGGATATATATCATAAGAAGTATTCTTCCAATGCGGAAAT
>JACNJG010000085.1:3021-8180 GCA_014382685.1 Candidatus Cloacimonadota bacterium | reverse complement strand
TTTCATTAACCACCAACTTAAGTTGGTGGTTAATAGGAAGATAGCTAATTTTAACCGATTCATCGGTTTCCAAATATTTGATGCATTTTCTAACATATTTCTAATTACACACTTTTTAGAGTAAACTCATATGTTGAATATCAAATATTGGATAAGGAATTTCCAATGAAACACACCTCCCGACTAAAGTCGTACTCCTCTCAAGAGGAGATTTTCTCCGTGCTCTCTGTGTTCTCTGTGGTAAATTATTTTCTGCTTGCCTTTGCGTCTTTGCGTGAATTCTTTTTAGTCTTGGCTAATCCTTGAAAAATCCCTCATATTCAGGAAAATAGAAGTGCTTCTCTGCCTTCTCCTTAGAAAAGGTAAAATAGGTTACATTTCCTTCTGCGCAGAGCGTTTCTTCCGCATCGAAGAGCTGCACAAATACAGTATAGAGATTTCGTCTTTTCGTTTGAAGCTTCGCTCGAAGTGTGATCGCTCCTTTATTGACATATACGGTTTTTTTATATCTCACCTCAAGTTTGCCTGTCACACCAATTGTCTTACCTTTGATCAATACAACCCAGCTTCCGATCTCATCTATTAGTGCGGATTGAATGCCACCATGAAGCACATTGAAATAGCCCTGAAAAAAATCTTTTGGCTCCCACTTTGACACGACCTCATCGCCATCTTCATAAAAGGTCATTTGCAGACCATGCTCATTGTTTTGCGCGCACCCGAAGCAGTAGTAACCATTATACTTATTATAAGGATTCAGAATTTCTCGCATATCACCTTCTTTCATAATTTTCGAATTTAATTTCTGCATATTTCTTATCAAGTTTTTCTCATTAGCTTGACGAAAAATATCTCACTTTTCCATTTCCCATGGAAAGTTGGAATAGATGAAGAATACCAAAGCAAAACTTATTGATGGTCCTATTGGCAAGCTGCTGATCAAACTCACAGCTCCTATGATAGTAGGCATGCTCGGCATGGTCGCTTTCAATCTTGTCGATACCTTTTTTGTAGGAAAATTAGGAGCTACACAACTTGCTGCTCTCAGCTTTACTTTTCCTGTCGTACTCGTTGTGAACAGCATAGCACTCGGTGTGGGAATGGGTGTTTCTGCGATTATTTCCCGCGCCATCGGAGAGGGTGATACCTACAAAGTTCGAAGAATTACTACAGATGGACTTATGCTCGCAATCGTACTTGTTTTCATCTTTGTGATCATCGGGCTTTCCACGATCGGTCCGCTTTTCAAACTTCTCGGTGCAACATCCCAGGTTCTTCCCTACATCAAACAATACATGAACATCTGGTATTACGGCATGTTTTTCGTGCTTATTCCAATGGTCGGTAATAATGCGATCAGGGCAACAGGCGACACGAAAACTCCAAGCGCGATAATGGTCGTCGCAGTGATAATGAATTTCATTATGGATCCGATGCTTATTTTTGGATTGGGACCTTTTCCCGCTCTTGGAATCCGCGGAGCTGCTATCTCGACTGTTATTGCGCGCTTCAGTGCATCTGTTGCTGCAACCTGGGTGCTGGTTCGTAGAGATAGAATGGTCACATTTGAGCGGACTCCTCTGCGGGATATATTTGCATCATGGAAATCCATTCTGTATATCGGCGTTCCCATTGCAGGAGCTCGCATGATCCTTCCTCTTTCAATCGGAGTAATGACGCGGATCATTTCAGTTTATGGGCCAAAAGCAGTAGCAGGTTTTGGTGTTGCTTCCAGAATTGAGTTCTTTGCGCTTGCTGTAATACGTGCTCTCTCTTCAGTATTTGGACCTTTTATCGGGCAGAATCTGGGAGCTAAATTATTTGGTCGAGTAAAAAGAGGGCTGTGGCTGGCTGAAATATTTTCACTTGTGTGGGGCTTCGGTTCTTTTATTATTCTCTTTATTTTTGCCAGACCCATTGCCGGTATTTTCAATAAAGATCCTTTGGTTGTTGAAACGATCATAAAATATCTTTCTATTGTCCCTCTTGGTTATGGACTGCAGGGTATTCTGCTTCTTTGTAATGTGTCGCTCAATGTATTGCAAAAACCCTTTCATGCTGCCGGACTGGTCACAGTTCAGATGTTTGTGCTCTATATTCCTCTTGCTTATCTCGGATCGCATATTCTTCAGATTCAAGGCGCTTTTATTGGAATCACTATCGCCTATTGTATAGCAGGTGTTTTAGCTCATTTCTTTACAGTAAATCATATCAGAAAAGCTGAAGAAAGGATCATTGCTGATTCCATTTCCCCAAGCTGATCCTTTGCGAAAGTTTCTTTCTTTCGCAAAGAGACGAGAAAATTGGGCATAATAATTTAAAAATAAAAAATTGACTTATTTTGCTAATTTCCAGCATATTACAAAAAAATAAATAGGAGGTCCTATGCTACCCAAGCTAAAACAGATCTTACATAAAGCAGATGCTGATTATGCAGACATCCGTTACGAGATCAAAAAAGACACGTTCATTACACTTGATGGTAAAGAGCTCTCCAATATCGGCTCAACTACAACGGACGGATATGTAATTCGTGTGCTGAAAAACGGGGGATTCACATCCGTTTCCTTCACAAAAGAAGAAGATGCAGAGAAAGCATTGAAAACTGCGCAGGAGAATGCTATACTTATTGGAAACATTATCAAAAAACCCGTTCAGCTTGCAGAAGTACCCATTATTAAGGATACATTCATTCCAACTTTGAAGGAAGATCCACGTAATATTTCTATCGAAGAAAAATTGGAATTGCTAAGACATTACAATGATATTCCCCTGGCTCATGAAAAGATAGCGATGACAAACATGAGATATTTTGAAATGATCCGTGAAAAATACTTCATCTCTTCAGAAGGAGCAGAAATCCATGAAGATCTCATCACGACCGGTATAGGCGGAAGTATTATCAGTAAGGATGGAAACCTAACTCAGAATGTACGCGTAGGTGCCGGTGGAAGCGATGGATTTTATACTGTCAGAGATATTGATGATAAATTTGAACAAAGAACACAGATAGCTATCGATCTTCTTAAAGCTGAACAGGTCAAAGCCGGCGTTTACAATTGTATTCTCAACCAGGGTCTTGCCGGAGTATTCGCCCACGAAGCTTTTGGACATTTCTCCGAAGCTGATATTGTGGAATCACTGCCTGCAATGAGAAAAAAGATGCAAATCGGCAACAAACTCGGCAATGATGTACTCTCAATTATTGATAATGCAACAATGCCGAATCAGCTTGGATTCTATAAATATGATGACGAAGGTGTGGCAATCCGAGAAGTAAAACTTCTAATCAACGGTGTGCTTGCCGGCAGACTGCATTCACGCAGAACAGCTAATGAGTTCGGTGAGCCGATTTCAGGGCACTGTGTAGCAGAAGATTACCGCTTTGCCCCTATCATCCGCATGGGCACGATATATATTGAACCCAGAGAGAAAACCCTCGAACAGCTCATAACGGAACTTGGTGACGGTCTTTACATCCTTGACCCGAAAGGTGGTCAGACCTCAGGCGAAAACTTCACTTTCGGAGCTCAATACGGTTATGTTGTGAAGAATGGAAAGAAAGATCGCATGATCCGTGATATCAATATTTCCGGTAACCTTTATCAAACTCTTCAGGATATAACAGCTGTTGCAAATGATCTGAAACTTTCCAAAACCGGGGGCTGCGGCAAAGGGCAGACCAACATTCGCTCTTGCCACGGAGCACCACACATTCTTGTGAAAAATGTCGTGTTAGGAGGTATCTAATGGAAAAATTATTAGACATGGCTCGAAAAGTCTGCGATCAGGCAGAAATATATTATTGTGATCCAACATCATCTGAAGTAATGTTCCAAAAGGGAGAACTCCATGACATCGAAAGCCAGTTCCAATCAGGAATGGCACTGCGTATTATCAAAAATGGAAAACTTGGATTTTCCTACACGAAGAATCTTATCAATAGAGAAGAATTTCTGCAAAATGCACTGGACTCACTCAAAGGCGGAGTGCAGGCAATGTATGATTTTCCTCATACTTCAGAACTGCCTACCCTGAAAACTTACAATGAGCATATCAATGAAGTAACCTCATCCTCGATGGTTGAAAATTGCCGGCACATCGCTGATGTATTTCTTAATAACACAGATGCTGAAATAGAACTTGTCGCATACAAAGAAGTTCTTAACATACGAATTATTAACTCTCATGGAACCGATTTACATTCAAAGATTGGCTCTACCGGCTACTGGCTTGGGCTGGTGTATCCCGGTGGTGGTGCAGGTATATCACGGGTATATGAAGATAAAATCCCGTTTCCTGTTTCACGTAATATTCTTGATAACCTCGTAAAAATGTATAATGATTCATCAAAAGTGGTTACAATTCCCGGGGGTAAAATGAAAATACTCTTTATGCCGGGAAGCATGTACACATTGCTCTGGCGACTTCATAGCGGGACAAGCGCAAAGAGTATTTATGAAGACATTTCACCGATCAAAAAAGATATTGGAAAGCAGATAGTAAGTGAAGCCATCACATTCTATGATGACCCTCTCGATGATGAATTGACCGGAGCTCGCAATTTTGATGATGAAGGAGTTCCTACCAGGAAAATGAACATCATAGAAAAAGGTGTACTCAAGAATTTCTTTTATGATCTCAACTATGCACAGAAGTTGGGTGCTCAATCAACCGGTCATGGATACCGAGCATCGATGTGGGGCGGTGATACTATAACTATGAAACCTGGTCCACGCTTGCTGCATCCTCGAATTGAACCCGGCGAGAAATCATTTGAAGAACTGGTCGCAATGATGGATAAAGGCATTATTCTAGATGGCGTGATGGGAGCTCACAGCGGAAATATTCCTAATGGTGATTATTCGGTTGGCGTCAGTCCCGGTCTTTATGTGGAAAATGGTAAGATCGTAGGTCGTGTAAAAGACGTCATGGTTGCAGGAAATGTATATGATACACTCAAAAAAGTCGTTGCTATAGAAAACAAACTTCACACCTGTTGGGGTGGAAGAATGCCTGCAATACTATTTGACAGTATTAGTGTATCGTCAAAATAGTATCGAGTGTTGATTAACGATTTGAGAAAATGGATAAGAATAGAACGCAGATTAGACTGATTAGACTGATCAACGCTGATCCAGTAAAAAATTTAATTTTTT
>JACNJG010000085.1:0-2910 GCA_014382685.1 Candidatus Cloacimonadota bacterium | reverse complement strand
CTCTGCCTGCCAAGGCGTATTCCGATTTATCTGTCCCGTTAAATCTCTTTTTCTATTTAACTGGGATCGGAAGAAGACTGGTGGTGTAAAGTTTTTCCCGCTCACTCCCAATCACATGGTTGGGAATGCAGAATAATAATTATTTCAAAAATCTCCAATCGATGTTCGATATTCTGAAATTTCATTTTCGTGTTTTTCGCCCGCAACGGCGAAGCGCAGTGAAGACGTGTGGTTAAAAATATTAATATGTAGGAGATACAAATGGCAAAACAGAAAATAATCAAAGCAGATGTGCTCTTTGACGGAAAGGGCAAATCAGAGAACAAATACATCGTTGTAGAAGGTAACAAAATTGTAGATGTCACCTCAAAAAAACTCAAAGCAGATCATACCGGCTGGGTCACCCCCGCTTTTATTGATGCTCATTCCCATATCGGCATGGACAGGGAAGGCGAGCCCTGGACAGAGTCCGAAACCAATGATATCACTAATCAGATACTTCCACTAAACAATCCGATCGACAGCATCTATTTTGATGACCGTGCTTTCAAGGATGCAGTGGATTTCGGGGTGCTCTATAGTTGCGTAGTTCCCGGAAGCGGCAACCTTATCGGTGGACAAGCTATGATCATCAAGAACTTCGGAAAGAATCGCGATGATGCATTTATGAAGGAATATGGCTTCAAGATGGCGCTGGGATACAATCCGCGCTCGACAACGGACTGGAAAGGTGAACGCTCAAATACTCGAATGGGTGTGTATGCACTGCTGGAAAAAAAGCTCGATGAAATACTTATCAAACGAGAAAAGGCACTTGTTGCGAAGGATAAGAAAAATGTAGAACTTGAGGCAAAATACAAAAAGAAGAAGATTACCAAGAAAGATCTTAAGATAGATAAAATTATAGTTGAACGTGAATACGAACTCAGCTTTTCTCCGGAAGATAAGGCACTGTTAACGCTATTATCCGGAAAATATACTTCAAAAGTTCATGTTCATAAAGATGATGATGTGCTGTATCTCATCCATCTGGTAAAAAAATATAAACTAAAGTGCACTGCAGATCATACCTGTGATGTCTTTCATAAAGATATCTTCGATGCTCTTGCAAAGAACAATATCCCTGTTGTGTACGGTCCTCTTGGTTCGGTTGGATACAAAGTCGAGCTAAAGCATGCATATTATCAGAACACATTGCTTCTTATGCAGTCCAAAGCATTTTACGGACTGATGACAGACCATCCTGTGATACACACTATTGCACTGCGTGACAGCTTGAAATTCTTCATGATCCAGGGTATGTCCGAGGAAGATGCGATCTCGCTTATCACTTAGTCGGATATTCTGGTGAGATTGTCTTTCTTTATGAAGCGAATAGTGCTTTAACAGAAAGGATGAAATTCAATATTGAGCCGGGATTCGAGCACATTGTGTATATGTTCAACCGTGAACTTTACTCACGAAAAATATCCAAGAAGGGATTAGCATTTCTCAGGGAGCTTCATGATAGAGTGATGAAAGAATAATAATTCGGAGGATTTAATTCTCGGGCACATCAATGAATTTTTCCATAGAAAACCTTACAAAGCAGTTTCTTTATTGACTGAAGAAGAGGTACTGACTTTGTTTGGTCTTGAAATTATGAATCATGAAAAAGATCTTTGGATTTGTGAAATATAAGCAAGGTTACTTACTCGAAGATATTGATTAAAGAGGTTAATGATGGTTGAAAAGATTTCAAAACGTGGTATGCCCCCAGGAACACTGATCCATGTAGGGAAAAAGAAAATGGAGAAAGTTCACATCTCTGTTATTGATTATGATGAGAAGAATCTCATTGAGAAAGATGGGATTTCAATTGAGGAATGTAAGTCCTTTGCGGATTCTCCGAGTATTACTTGGATAAATGTTGATGGGTTGCATGACCCCGAAGTGATCGAGAAAATTGGGACTACTTTCGATATACATCCCCTTCTGCTTGAAGATATCATGAATACAGAGCAGCGTCCCAAAGTGGAAGACTATGGCAAATATATGTATTTCGTTTTGAAAATGGTCTATATCGATGATAGGAAACGCATTTGTGTCGAGCAGGTAAGTATTATTCTTGGAGATACTTATGTGATCTCGTTTCAGGAACGAACAGGTGATGTATTTGAATCCATTCGACAGCGGTTGAAAAATAAAAAAGGGCGCATTAGAACATTAAAAGCTGACTATCTTGCTTATTCGCTTATTGATTCCATAATAGATCACTACTTCTTTATTCTGGAGAATATAAGCGAGGTTATCGAAAAACTTGAAGGAGAAGTAGTGGAAGAACCTTCGAAAAAAACTTTGCAGGATATTCATATGCTCAAACGCAATATGCTGTATTTGAGAAAATCTGTCTGGCCTCTTCGAGAAGTGATCAGCTATCTGCAGCGCTCGGAATCCGAACTTATCGAGGACAATACCGGATTTTATCTGCGCGATGTCTATGATCACACAATACAGGTAATTGACACACTGGAGTCCTTCCGTGATATGGTTTCCGGAATGCTGGATATTTATCTTTCCAGCATCAGCCAAAAATTGAATGAGGTCATGAAAGTACTCACGATCATTGCAACTATATTTATTCCATTGACTTTTATCGCCGGGGTTTATGGTATGAACTTCGCCTATATGCCGGAGCTGCAATGGAAATGGGGCTACTTTGCAGTGCTTGGTGTAATGCTCATAGTTTTTGTAGGAATGATAATATATTTCAAACGAAAGAAATGGTTATAATATGAAATAAATTCTTTTAATTTTTTAACACTTTAACTCGATTAATTTAAATCGCATTACAAAAGAGTTTATCCATGAACAATATTTTCCCGAGACAAATCGGGATCCCTTAGAAACCAGTAAACTTTATATGTATTC
>JACNJG010000031.1:6358-8358 GCA_014382685.1 Candidatus Cloacimonadota bacterium | reverse complement strand
TGTGCACCTTCAAAGGCAGCTTCCATATCGTCTGTTTCTTCAAAAGTACTACCGTTCTTAGCAGCATATTCATGACATTTTTTTGTCACTTCAGGATCGAGTTCAAATCCTTTGGGACGAGCAAGAACGACATCCATTCCGAGAAGAGAAGGCGCAAGAGCAAGACTTTGAGGAACCGCAAAAGGTTTTGAGGTAGAACCGGAATAAGCCCAGCTTATCACGAATTTTTTGCCTTTGAATCCGCCGAATTTTTCTTTTATTGTCAGCATATCCGCAAGTGCCTGGCAGGGATGATATTTGTCACATTCCATATTAATGATAGGAATATCTGAATAGTGTGCAAATTCCTTCATGGTTTCGTGTGCAAAGCCATATATCCATTGTGACGGCGCTCCATACATTCTGATTGCCAGAGCATCTCCGGTTCTGCTAAGAACTTGTGCCACATCGCAGATCCTTTCGGTTTTATAAGGAACTTCAAATCCTTTACGCGCAGGAGTGTATGTTTTCCCGGGTTCAAGGTCCACATGAAAACCGCCAAGCTGTTGAATACCTGCTGCGAATGTACTTCTGGTTCTTAGTGAACTGTTGAAGAACATCGTGTAAAGCGTTTTTCCTTTCAGGATGTGGGACATATCTTCATTTATTGCATATCTGGTCTTCAACTCTTCTGCAAGACGCAGCAATGATTCCCATTCTTCTTTCGTATAGTCTATTTCAGGGCTGAGCCAATCTCTACCCAAGAATTTGTTTGTTCGCATTTTTTACTCCTTATTCCGGACAATTACATAAAAGCATAAACGCCGGTCTAAATATTTTTGTTTTTTTTATTGTGTTATGTTGTTTGTGAGAAGGTATTCCTGCGCTAGAATATACAGGATAATCGTCTGATCTTGTAGATCGAGATCAACATACTGTGACTGTTATTTACAGCATTCATTATCCAGTATCTCCTGTAATTTTTTTAGAGCGCTAATTTTTTTTCCTTAATAAAAAATATGTCAATTTATTCGTTACGTAAATACGTAAGATATCGCGTACGTTTTGCTTGACCAAGCCAGTCTCCATTGCATTTCGCCTTGATAAACTAGGGTTTGATAAAGAGAGATTATTATCCTACTAAATCAATACCTAACTTAACGAGCGAAAGGTAACTGAAAGACCAAATATAATTGCATAGATACCAAGAACTATAACAATTGCTGCTGTCCACGCGAAAGGATTGATGATCACAAGAATGCCGAAAATGAGTGATATTATACCACCAAATAATAAGATTCCTCTTTGTGGTTTGAATTTAATGGCTTGATAAATTCTCCATAACCCCATAAGAATTGCCCAGATTCCAATTAATAATACATACGTTGTTACTGCGAGAACTGGGATCGACACAATTATTATACCTAATATTAAATCTACAATTCCTTCGAGAATCCATAATTTCCAATTCTTATTATATTTGGTATGAAATACACTACCTATACAGAGAACAAGACCAGTGAATATTAATACAAATCCAAAAACCTCGGCAATAAATTCTATGGTTCTTATGGGATAAAATAATGCCAATAAACCAAATAAAATTGCTATTATTCCTTTAACCGTTACTATCCATGCGCCTTTGCCAATTGTTCGTGCCATGTTTTCTTCCTTACTTACTTCTCTTCTTTTTCAGAAGATTTTTTTGGTTGGGTTTCTTTTTTCTCTTCTTTCTTTTTAGGTTTCGGTTTGAAGTATCCGCAATTTTGACTCTTTGCGGTGACCATTCCCATCCATTTGGATGAGAAATTCTCACAATGACGATTGTGCCAGTATATGCAGTTTTCACATGAGATTTTTACATCTTCAGCCATAGTACCTCGAGCAATTTTTCCTTTCGTCACAGAATGATCTATGACGCAGTACGATTTATATTAAATAACTATTTCTTATTTTTTTTAATATGAATTCTATTTGGTCAATATTTTCGATATTCGGCATAGAATTCCACTTAATATGAG
>JACNJG010000031.1:0-6056 GCA_014382685.1 Candidatus Cloacimonadota bacterium | reverse complement strand
ATTGATCAGCACATTCGCTCTGTTCGGACAAACTTCAACACATTTTGCACACAAGAAATCACACTGGAGGCAGCGGCTGGATTCAGATAATATTTCTTCTGAGTCATGCAATTCTTCCGTTTCTTTTCTGAGATATCCCTGCTGCTCGATCAATTGCTCGAATCTTTTCACTTTATCAAATTGGGCTTCAGGTGAGTTGATAAATGTGATACCTTCTTTGATGAGAATAGCTTCAGCAGCTTGTTTTCCGTCAGCAATCGATTCTACAACAGTCGAAGGTCCGCGCAACGCATCTCCACCAATATATACATTTTCAAGCGAAGTTTCAAGAGTTTCGGAATCAAATACTAATTCTCCTTCTTCAAATGCAAGACCATTTTCTTTGAGAAGCTTCTTATCAACATCTTCCCCAATTGCCATGATAACCGAATCGAATTCCAATTTCTCACGAACATTCTCGATCGGAATCGGCTTTCGTCTTCCGCTTTTGTCAATTTCGCCAAGCTGCATTTTCTGACATAGAAGTTCGGAATTCTTAAAATCAACAGGGTTTATTAGCTCATGAAAACTCACACCGTCTTTGATCGCGTTAACAAATTCCTCTTTGTCGGCAGGCATGTATTCCTGAGTTCTTCTGTAAAGGATTGAAACGTTATCCACACCCTTTTGACGGATCGCAGCACGGGCAGCATCCATTGCAGAATTTCCACCGCCGATAACTGCTACTTTTTTACCGAGTTCGAAAGTTTTACCTGCTTTTAAATCTTCTAAAAAGGAGAGCGCTTCAAAGATATTATCCTTCTCTTTGCACCAGCTCAGCATTTTGGGGATATGAGCGCCAATTCCGATAAAGATGTAATCAAATTTCTGATTTTGAAAATCCTGAATAAAATGCTGGTTTTGATAATTATAATTAAATATAACACCCATTTCTTTGAGAAACTCTACATCTTTTTTGATAACTTCATCGGGAATGCGGAAACGCGGTATAATATTTTGAACTGTACCGCCGGCTTCCATTCCTTTGTCAAAAATGTGAACTTCGAATCCATACTTCCTCAAAAAATATGCAGCAGATAATCCGGATGGTCCTGCACCAAGAACCGCAGTTCTTTTATCCAAATTTCGAGTTTCAAATTTCAAGCCTGTCACGGCGTAACGTAGTGAAGACGGATTTCTAACTCTTCCCTTTTCCGCAGCGATCTTTTTCAGTTCTCTTATCGAAACAGAATGCTCGTAATTCCAACGGGCACATTTCGTCTGACATTGATGATCGCAGATATAGCCGGTGATATTTGGAAGAGAATTTTTCTGCATAATTATTTGAAGCGCTTCTTCGTAGTCACCTTCTTCTATTGCTCGAATGTACTCAGGCACATCCTGGTGAATGGGACAACGCTCTTTGCAGGGAGCTATAAAGCAGTCCAGAAGTGGTAATTTTTTATCAATTTTCAATTCAGAAGATGTATATTCTTTCCTGGAGAATTGCTCGTTGCGTATCGCCTTTTCAGCAATAGAAGCTAATTTCTCGACTTGAATACTTTGTTGGTCAAAAATATTTTTTTCTTCGATGGTTTCTGCAAGCTGCTTCAATCTTACATATCCACCCGGTGTTAGCAGATCGGTAGCGAGAGTAATCGGCTTGATTCCTGTTTCCAGAATATCAACGATATTCCAGTAGGACGCTCCGCCCGAAAACGAGATTGGTAATTTCCCGTCCAATTCTCCCGAAATTGCAGCAGCAATATTGATAGTAAGTGGATACAGGGCGCGACCGGACATATATTTTTCATCACCTGGAAGTGCAGTATCCTGATTGATAACAGCAAGTGTATTTGACAGTTTTACACCAAAATTTCTCTTTTCTAATTTTGCAACCCGAGCAAGTCTTTTCAGCATCGGAATTGCATCTGTAAACTGCAAATCCTTCTCAAAACTTTCACGATTTAAAGAAATATGCGAAAATCCCCGAGCATCCAACATGTCACGAACTTTCTCATATCCCAATAATGTAGGATTCAGCTTCACAAAGGTATGCAGCTTCTTCTGTGTGATGAGATATTCACAAATCGACTCGATCTCCTGAGGAGGACATCCATGCATAGTTGACAGCGTAATTGAATCGGAAATATGGGGCGAAATGCTTGTTAAAATCTTTTCAATGTTTTCAGAATATTTGGAATTTTTTTTAGAAAATTTTCTTACAATTACTTTATATTCATTAAATAAAGGATTATTTTCAGCGTTTTTGAGGTGCTCAATAAAAGCATCTATTTTCTTCGTTTTGATGCCTTCAAGATCGTAACCCACACTCATATTGAAAAGGAAACCGGATTGTTCGTTTGCTGAAAGCATAAGCACTTCCTTTAAAATATGAATTACAAACCATGCTTTCAGATATTCATCATACGCTTGTGAAACTGTCAGCTCGGTTGACCATTCTGTATTATATCCCTCATCAGGTGCATCGATGCAGGGTTTTTCTATCTTGAGTTCATCCAATTTTTGCACGGTTTTGAGCTCGAAGAAACGACCTCCACAAAGATAGGACACAACAATATTCTGTGCAAGCTGAGTATGCGGTCCAGCGGCAGGTCCGATCGGTTCCTCAATTAAAGCATTCAGAACGTCATAGAATTTTTTATTTTTTTTATGATAAAATTGAGTATCATGAATGCCAAAAATTGTTTTATTCTGCTCATACTCCTGAAAAATCCAGGCGAGAAGTTTTTCAAAAGGTAACGGGATCATTTTGTCTGTCATAATACTTGAGAATTATTGAGCTTTCAACTCATTTGCAGTTGCTTGAATCGCTTCGATTATCTGCACGTAGCCGGTACAGCGGCATAGATTCCCGGAAATTGCGATGCGGATCTCATCTTCAGTCGGATTGGGATTTTCCATAAGAAGTGCTGTCGCGCTCATTATCATACCGGGAGTGCAAAATCCGCATTGGATAGCTCCGTATTTGATGAAGTTTTTCTGCAAAGTAGAAAGCTCGCCATCCTTTTCAATACCTTCAATTGTGATGATTTCTTTTCCTTCAATCTGCCCGACCAACATCATACATGAGCATACTGCTTTTTTATCAATAATAACAGTACACGCACCGCACTCTCCAATACCACATCCCTCTTTTGTACCGGTCAGTCGGAAATCTTCTCTGATAACATCTATGAGGCGCTTCATCGGATCGGTTGTGAGAGAAACCTTCTTATCATTTAGTGTAAAAGTTATTTCTTTCATTTTGATTTAAAAAAGCAAATCAACCCAGAAGACTTGCTCCCGAGTTGATTTTACAAATTTGTAGTGTTAGTACATTATATTAATTCATTGATCTTGTCGATAAGCATCTTTTTAGGGACAGCACCCACGACTTGATCCATGACCTTTCCGTCCTTGAAAAAGAGGATACTGGGAATGCTTGTAATGCTGTATTTTACTGCAATATTACGTTCTGTATCAACATCACATTTTGTGATTGTAACCTTATCGGTATCCACTTCATTGGCAAGTTCCTCAACGATTGGACCTATCATTTTGCAGGGCATACACCATTCAGCCCAGAAATCAACTAAAACGACTTTATCGGAATTCACGATCTTGTCGAAATTTTCTTCTGTTAACGCTAACGCCATTATTAACTCCTTATTTTTTAAATATTATGTTCTGTTAAAAATTTATTCACTTCAAATGCAGCAACTGCGCCATCACCAGCCGCATTGACAATTTGTCTTAACTCTTTATCACGCACATCACCGGCTACAAACACACCTGCAATATTTGTTTTCATTTCTTCTCCGGGCTTCTGTGCAACAAATCCATCTTTCGTAAGATCGATCTGTCCTTTGAAAAGTTCAGTATTTGGATTCAAACCAACAAAAACAAAAACTCCGTCAACTTTTATTTTGCTTTCTTCCTCAGTCTTTTTATTGAAAACTGTGATTTCTCTTTCTTTGGAAGTCTGGAAATCGATGGACTTGATAATTGAATCCCATACAAATTTTATCTTTTCCTCAGCAAAAGCTTTATCCTGGCATATCTTATCTGCGCGGAGTTCGTCTCTCCTATGTATGATATATACTTTTGATGCATATTTTGCGATGTGTAGAGCTTCCTCTATCGCTGTATTTCCGCCACCGATCACAGCAACGGCTTTGTCCTTAAAGAAAGGTGCATCGCAGGTTCCGCAATAGGAAACTCCCCTTCCGTAAAATTCCTTTTCTCCCGGAATCCCAAGCATTCTTGGTTGAGAGCCGGTTGCGATTATTGCTGTCTTCGCATGATATTCATTTTCTTCTGTATAGACGCTTTTTTTCTCATCTGTAAACTCGATCTTTGTGATTGTTTCTTTTTTCACTTCAAGCCCAAAACGAACTGCCTGGTTCTCCATTTTTGTAGCAAGATCATATCCAAGTACTGGCTCATCAAAGCCCGGATAATTCTCAATATGTGATGTTTTTAAGAGCTGTCCGCCGGCAAAAGGAGCTTTCTCAATAAGTACTGTTTTCAATTTGTATCTTGCGGCGTACAGTCCTGCGGTAAGTCCTGCGGGTCCGCCACCAATAATTATGAGATCATACATGCTATCACCTTTCATTTTTAACTTCTATCCTGAATTCCCAATAATCTGTCTATTTTATTCTTATCAAAACCGACAATTGGACGATTGTTTATCATAATAACAGGGACTCCCTGTTGCCCTGTTCGGCGCACCATATCGCGAGCTGCAGCTTGGTCCCTTGTTATATCAATATCTTTAAAACGTATATTGTGTTTTCTTAGATAATCCTTGGTTTTTCTGCACCACGAACACATCGGAGTTGAAAACACGACTACACGAGCTGTTTGATCATTCACTAAATCTCCAACATATAATTTTTTTTAACCACGAAATACACGAAAAACACGAAAAGAAATATAAGATAAAATGTATTAACCTTCATTTTAATAATAAATTGAAGCTCGAAAATCAATCTTCAAATCTACATTTTACTTATAAAAGGAATTTTTCTTAAAGTTAACTTTTTTCTAAATATTCTTTATATATTGCTTCCAAAGAAAATGAACTCATTTTTCAATGCATATTACTTTTAAAATAGCACTTGTGAATTGCATAACTTCCTTCTTTGAAAATATTTTTCGTGTCTTTCGTGCCTTTCGTGGTTAATAATTTACAGATTTTCGTATAGATCTTCGACCACCGTTTTTTTCTCTTTGAAAACTATTTTTTCGTTTGTAAAAAAGTTTATAAAACCAGAAAAGAACAGTGCTATCAAATTACATATCAAAACTTCGAAATGGAATATTTGCTGTATTACATTGAGCAGGATTAGCTTTACTCCAAAAGAGAATAATACCGCCAAATTATACTTCGGGATTCGTCGAATAAAATCTTTAAAATTGTTGAGGACCCGATGATTCCATATCCAAAAATATATGATAACATAGCCCACGAGTATGCCGACCTCAAAAGATATGGAAGGTGCAAGTAGATATTTGGTGAGATAGGTCTTGAACGCATACGTGGTAAGAACCCACAGAACAGCTGTGTCCACTGCTGTTCCGATCAAACCTCTTATAGTAAATTTTATAAAACGCTTAAATATACTCGGTTCTAAATATTTCTTTTTCACACGACTCAACAATCTATTTTATTCTGATGGATAATTTCAGTATGCAAGAAAATGAAAAAGTGTTTTTGAAAAGCAAGTTTTTTATTCGATAAGAGGATTGACAAAAAAATCACAACAAAGAATTTCCAACAAAATCAAAAATATTATACGAGGTCTCTTAATGAAGAAAATCATTATAATCACAATTTTCTTTCTCTGTTTACAAACTGCCCTTTTAGCTAATTCCAATATTAATGAAAGCATGTATAGTGTTAAAATACCTCATGCTGAACAGTGGTATGAAGAACATCCGGGCGAACTCCCGATATGGCTCACTGAAGAAGAAAAACTCCATCTTGACGATATCGGAAAGGATTTCCGTCCTACTCTCGAACCTCCAACTCCTGTTCGTCAACCTTCGGAATTTGATCCCATGCAGGG
>JACNJG010000140.1 GCA_014382685.1 Candidatus Cloacimonadota bacterium | reverse complement strand
AACAAATCTTCAAAATCTTGACACAAAATAACTCCAACTTGACCTCAATCACATGAGCAAAAACATTCTGATCATTAACGGACCAAATCTTAACTTTCTGGGAAGACCGGAAATGAGTATTTACGGAAAAGAAACGCTTGTGGATCTTCATTCAATTATCTATCAATGGATAACAAATGAAGAATGGCAGTCTCGATTTTTCCAGAGCAATAGCGAAGGTGAAATTATCGATTATATTCAAAATAATTTTGAATGGGCTGACGGCATGGTCATTAATCCGGCTGCTCTTTCCCATACCAGTATCGCTATTTATGACTGCATTAAATCCATAAGCTTGCCATCCATAGAAGTCCATCTCTCCAACATCTATCACAGGGAGGAATTCAGAAGAACTTCCATAACAGGTCTCGCCTGTGAAAAGGTTATTGCCGGCTTAGGAGTACAGGGATATATCGAGGCGCTGGAAGATCTTAAAAAAATTCTTAAATGAGCTATTCAAGGGAGTTGATCGAGATTTACGATCTTTTATATGATCGTTACGGTCCTCAGTATTGGTGGCCCGGTGAAACTCGTGATGAGATCATTATCGGCGCAATACTTACCCAAAATACAAACTGGAATAACGTAGAAAAAGCAATCGAAAACCTCAAACATAAAAACCTGCTTACGCTCACAGCATTGAGAAATACAGAAATCAAAGAAATCGCTCAATGCATTCGTCCTTCAGGATATTACAACCAAAAGGCAATTCGCTTACAGGAAATTGCAAAATTTTTCCACAGGAATAGTTTGCAAAGTTTTAATGCTTTTTCGACAGCAAAGATGCGTATGGAATTACTCGCTCTTAAGGGTATCGGTCAGGAAACTGCGGATTCAATACTTCTTTATGCTTTTGAAAAACCGGTCTTTGTTATCGATACATATACAAAAAGGATATTTCATAGATTAGGTTTTTTCACGGAAGGTATTTCATATGATGAAGCACAGAAATTTTTCATGCAAAATCTTGAAAATAACACAAAATTATTTAACGAATTTCATGCACTGTTTGTGCGTAATGCAAAAGAATATTGCCAGAAAAATCCGCACTGTGCAAAGTGTGTCCTATTGAAGAAATGTAAATTTGAGAATAAAAATCATGATCTCAACAAAAAACAGTAAATCGAAAAAGATACGGCACATCTTTATTGTCTCTGACGCAACAGGTTCCACCTGCGAAATGGTCGTCAAAGCTGCACTAAGTCAATTCAGAACGACCGATGTACATCTTCATAGAGTTCGTTATGTGAGGACAGAAAAGGAAATAAGGGATGTCGTCCAAGAGGTAATGGAAGTAGATGGGGTCATTGCTTATACTCTTGTTTCCAATGAACTTCGCGATCTTATCTATAATGAAGGAAGAAGATGTGCAGTGCCCACGATCGATGTGATGGGTCCCCTACTGAGCAGGTTTACAGAATATTTAGATATCTCCCCTATGGCAGTACCTGGTATGTTCCGCAGTTTGGATAAAAATTACTTCCAACGTATCGAGTGTATCGACTTTGCGGTTAAGCATGATGATGGAAAGAAGACAGGCGACCTATATAAAGCTAATATCATAATTGTCGGTCCCAGCAGAACCTCGAAGACCCCTATCAGTATATATCTTGCGTACAGGGATTATAAGGTTGTTAATATCCCGATGATCATTGGAATCGACCCACCGGAAGAACTTTTCCAGGTTGATAAGAATAAAATCGTTGGTCTGACCATCACTCCAAGCCGCCTGAAGATCATACGGGAAGTACGTGCGAGCAGATATACCCATATCCAGCTCTCGGAATATATCGATGTAGAACTCATAAAGAAAGAGCTAAAAAATTGTATGCAAATATACAACAAGCACAATTGGAAAATCGTTGATGTGACTTCAAAATCTATCGAGGAAGCAGCCACCGAGATCATACGTTTATTTAGTAACAGAAAATTTGAAAGCAAGCAGGTTAAAAAATTGATTGACCATGATGTTTAGAATTATAAACAGCTTCTTGACAGTGATTTTTATTTTGTTCCTGACTACAGGATGTACTTCTAAATTTGAAAGAGCGCAAAGAGAAAAACAGGAAGAAATAACTCTTATTGTATCGGAAAAAATACCATCCCATCTCTCTACTCTTATGACTTTCCTTCTTGATACAGTCCAGAAATCATCAGATGTAACCAGCCGGAATTTTCAACTACTATCCGAACAATTTCCTGAAATCTCTGCTTTGTTACTATATAACAATGATCTCGAACTTCAAAGAAAATACCCATCAAATATCGATCCTGATGATCTAACTGAGAACTGCCTGACCATTCAAAACAGAAAAAATATTTCAGCCATTACCAAACCTTTGATCGGGCATTCCCTTTATAAAAATACGGATGTCTATATCTGTATCACCATACCATTTGGCACAGGCGATCGAGCCGATCAGGATATTCTAATTGTTCTAATCAATGCCGCAGTTCTCTTTTCAAAAATAGAGCAGGAACATATTGTACCCTATCCCTATTCGCTTATCATTATAAACGATCAACAAGATGTGGTGTATGACTCCGATCCGATGAGAATTGGGAAAAACTTTCTTACAAAAATGGATTCAAATGATTATGATCCTGCATTGAAAAATCTCTTCAATATGATGACGGAAAATGCCAGCGATTACTTCATAACTAACATCGATGAAAAATCAAGAAATCTCAGAAAGATCTATTCCTGGAATACAATCCAATCTTATGATGAGACCTTTTATGTTACACTTGTACGCAATTTGAGCAGAAGAACTAAAAAACATTCCGGAGATGTATATTTGCTTTCGACACTTCGCAGTTATGCAATTCAGGACACTCTCATCGATCCCATTATCGAGGAACAACCAGAAGATATCGAAAAACTTCTCAAATATATGTATGAACAAAATCCGGAAGTATATTCCATTCAACTGGCTGACACAACAGGAACTATAATAAACGGATGGCCTCCATGCAATTCCGTTGTTGGATATTGCAATTCTCAAAAACTAAACAAATACTTTGACGCTGCACTTGATCAGGTCATTAAATCGAAGCAGGAGAATATTATTCACGCACCTCTATTTGAGGGAGGTGAAGGGAGAATAATTTTTATTCCGGTGCTAGTACACGAAGACCTGTACGGTGTGTTGATAGCTATCGAACCAGAAGGAAATTAACATGATCACAATAAAAAAAGTCGAAACAAAAAAAGATTGGAAGAAATTTATTGATCTTCCATTCAGGTTATATAAGGAAAATAAGAATTGGGTTCCACCACTCAAAAAAGAAGTGTTTTTTAAACTCAATACAAAGAAACATCCTTTCTGGGAACACGCTATTCGAGAGGTATTTCTAGCGGAAAAAGATGGTGTTGTCGTTGGGAGGATCGCAGCAATTATTGATGATAATTATAATGAACTCTGGGACGAACACATGGGTGCTTTCGGTTTCTTTGAAGCAATCGACGACTTCGAAGTTGCCAAAGCTCTTTTTGATGCCGCATATACATGGCTGAAAGAGCATGACGCCGATAAAATGCGTGGTCCGCTCAGTCCTTCTCAAAATGACGAATGCGCTTTCTTGCTGGAAGGATATGATTCTCCGCCTGTCATGATGATGTCCTACAATCCACCATATTATCTTACTCTAACAGAAAAATACGGTATGAAAAAAGGCAAAGATCTCTACGCTTTTTACAAATCTCATAAAACTGCTCCATCTCCCCAAATTCAAATTGCAGTTGATCGATTGAAAAAAAACTCGAATATCTCTACAAGGCATGTTGATATGAAACGTGTGAAAGAGGAGGCACATCTCATTAAAGAACTTTATAATGAAAGCTGGCAAAAAAATTGGGGCTTTTCTCCAATGACAGATAAAGAGTTCGACCTTATGGTTGATGAGCTCAAAAAGGTCGCTGACCCACATCTTATATGGTTTGCCTTTTACAAAGATGATCCAGCCGGTGTGGCTATCACTCTGCCCGATTACAATCATGTTTTCAAGAAATTGAATGGCAAATTAGGACTGATCGGGATTATAAAATTTTTGAGATATAAACGTAAAATTGTGGGCACACGTGCGATAGTGTTCGGATTCAAACAGAAATATCGCAGATTCGGACTGCCGGCACTTCTTTATCATGAAACTATGCAAGCCGGTCTTAAACGTGGTTACACGTGGTGTGAAATGTCATGGAATCTCGAAGATAACGATCTTATCAACCAGTTTGATGAAAAGGTTGGCGGAAAGCTCTATAAAAAATATCGAATTTACGAGATGCCTATCTCATAAATTAGAACAAATAAGAAACCACAGAGAGCACAGAGTTCACAGAGAAACAAAATCTAATAATACAATTTCTGTCCTGGGTAGATAAGAACAATATTCTGTCCGTTACTTTGCTTAACTTTAAGATTGTTTGTCCTGATCAATTTTTGAGACGATATTCCCAGCTTTGATGAAATAGACGAAAGAGTATCCCCTTTTTTCACTACATAATATTTTTGCGGATTTGTTTTTAAAGAAATCAAATTCAATTTTTGTCCTGGATAAATCGTTTTAGATGCCAGTCCATTTATGCTCATAAGATGCGACACAGATGTATTATATCGGGATGCAATTACCCACAGATTCTCACCGCTTTTCACGACATGCTCGGTGAAATACCCATTATTCTCTTCCATGAACTGCTCTTCAATTCGAGCTACTTCATCAACAATTGGAATTGAATTCTTAGGAACAAGAACCGTGAAATTTCCGGGACTTACCACCACATCGTTCACTGGTGAATGTGTGTAATTATTTCTTTTATAAATTTTCAGCCAGGGATTTAGTTCCCACACTTCACGAATAACCGTTCCCTGTGCCTGTGCCCAATCATCAAGTTTATAATGACCTTCCAAAACCAAAGGAACCACACGGCAGGTTTCATAAATACTCGGCTCTTTTTCAAAGGATTTCGTAAATATTTTGCTCTCATTATCTATGATATACTTCACTGCAAGAGTACGCCACACATAGTCATCAGTTTCAGATTTTCTCTGTATCAAACTGAAGAAATCCTTCCCACCCTGTTCATTGATCGCTTTTGTAATATTGCCCAATCCAGAGTTGTACGCACAGATCGCAAGCAGGATATCCGGCGCTCCTTTTTTCGTAAGTGCTTTCAAGCTCCAGTTCAAATATTCGCAGGCTGCCCGGGTTGAAGCAAAAATATCTCTGCGCTGGTCAACGAACTGGTTCATTTCCAGATCATAGTATTTTGCTGTGGATTTCATGAACTGCCAGAAACCGGTTGCACCGGCAGAGGAACGCGCCAAAGGACTCAGATAACTCTCTGCAACTGATAGATATTTTATGTCATCATTGAGTCCATATTCAGCAAGAATCTCTTCGATAACAGGAAAATATTTTGTGGTGCGGGGTATGTATTTGTAAGCAAATTTGATCTCTGCCTGATACCAGTAATTAAATTTTTGAAAGATACGCTCATTCGTAAGGTCAAAAGCATACCCTGCGTAGTAGAGTGTATCAGGAAAATCCGTATGCTTTTTTATGCGTGTGGCGCTGCTTAGAAAGACGATTGAGTCTTGAAGTGATGACATCTCGGAATATAGAGAATCGACACACATTTGATACGCAAAATTCATGTGCCTGAGACTATCAATCTGATTTTGATAAAGCATTATCTCATGCCGAAGATCAAGACAAGGTTCCTGCCTGGTGACTGTCACACAGCCGGCAGTTGCAGCTATGATCAAAAAAATTAAATAATATTTTTTCATACAAAAAGAAGCCACCCGCGTTGAACGAATGGCTTTGTTAAATATTTTTGTCTCTTATTCAGAAATTGCTTCGGTTGGGCATTCCGGAATACAGACACCGCAATCAACGCATAGATCAGCATCACAAACTGCAAAGTCGTCTTCGACAGATAGTGCTTCTGTAGGACATACATCAACGCACACACCGCAACCAATACACTTTTCTTTATCGATCTTTACTGCCATGGTTTCCTCCATGAATTATTACATTTCATTTCTTTATTTTGTTCGAAATATTTAACGCACATTATTCTAATCAAGTTTTTTATACAGAGAGAAAAATTTATCTGCATTTTCTGTGGTCTGCCTTGCAATCTCTTTAGGACTTTTCTGCTTTATCTCTGCAATGTGCTGAATTATATACTCAACATATTCCGGTCTGTTCCTCTTTCCACGATAGGGATATGGAGTCAAAAATGGCGCATCAGTTTCCACAAAATATCGATCATCGGGAACATCCCGGATAATACCATAATAATGTCCCCTATCAAATGTAACCGATCCTGTGAACGAGATATACCATCCCTGCTGGAGTACCTCCAGAGCAAAATTATAATCTCCGGAAAAACAATGAAAGACAACGCGTTCCGGTTTATGTTTTTTCAAAATATTGAAGACATCTTCATGGGCATTTCTGTCATGAATAATGATAGGTAATTTTTTTTCAATACCGATCTTTAATTGTGCTTCAAAGACCGCTTTTTGGACATCTTTCGGACTTAGATTCCGATAATAATCAAGCCCGATCTCTCCAAGTGCTACGATTGTTTTATCTTCTAACAATGAACGCAATTTTTCCTCATCAAAAGATGTAGCATCATGAGGATGCCAGCCGGCTGTTGCAAAGAGATTTGTATATTTCCTCGCCAGTTCTATCGCCTGCTTTGAAGTGGCTTCATCAGTTCCCACATTGATGATCGCCTTTATGCCTTTTTGAAATGCATGTCGGATGACTTCGTCCCTGTCTTTGTTATAGGAATCGAAATGCAGATGAGCATGAGTATCTATGAATTTCATGTGCCAATTTCCTTCTTTATTGTTCTTACTATTCCGTTGAATGTATCCATTTCATTGATCTCTACTTCGAGTTTCGCATAGTAAAATCTCTCTAAGTCTAAACCCAGTTTCTTCAATTTCACGTAATCCTTCTCGGTTGTTATGACAGCATCGACATTCTGGCCATTTGCACTTTTCAGAATAGAAGCAATCTCATTTTCTGAAAACTCATGATGATCATCAAATTGGTAATGATGTGCAAATTTCAAATCTAATTCTCTCATACTTTTTTCAAAAGACAAAGGATTACCGATGCCTGACAGCAAATAAATTTTCTTTCCTTCAAAAGCTGAAGTCTCACATTTTTCTAAATTATTATAATGAATAAAATGTGAAATATGATATGATGTCGAGAAGATAGGTGTGGAATATTTCTTGAATATTTTTGGAATTCCACATTCCCCTGAGATGTCATTGAGCACAAAGCAATCAGCATACTTCATGGCACTCTTTGGTTCGCGGAGCATGCCTGCCGGTGTAAGGAATCCATTCCCGATTGGTTTTTTCCCATTAAATAGAAGAAAATCAAAATCATGATGTACCTTGAGATGTTGAAAGGAATCATCCAGAATAACGACATCGGGCTGAACCTTTTCTTCCAGAAATTTTAGGGCTGCTTTTCTGTTCTTTCCTACAATAACAGGAATTCCTTTTAGGTTCCGGGCAATAAGTATCGGTTCATCACCTGCCTTTTGTGCGTCTTCAAAGATCTGATCCTCATCAGAAATGAGTTTTATCATATTTTCATAAGCACCTTTGTAGCCACGATGAGAAACAGCAACCTTCAATCCTTCCTCTTTCAGGGCTCGTGCAAGCAGAATTGTAAAAGGAGTTTTCCCATTACCACCGACTGTGAGATTGCCCACTGAAATCACAAAAATAATCGCTCTATATTGATGAAATATTCTCAATTTATAGAGCGTTCTCCGGCAGGTCAGGATGAGAGAAAAAAGAAAAGCAAAGGGTAAAAAGAGATATGAGAGAATGCTTCTCTTTACCCAATGCTTTTCAACAAATGAGTGAAAAGACATTGTTAGTCGAATTTTACTTGTGGAGTTTCTTTTTCGCTTTCGTCGATCTTGTAGAGGGGTTCTTTTTCAAAATTGAACATACCTGCAAAGAGATTATTCGGGAAGATCGAAATATTCTTATTGAAGATAGTGACGGCTTCATTATAGCGTCTTCGTGATACGGCAATACGATTTTCCGTTCCTGCAAGTTCATCTTGAAGCCGAATAAAATTCTGGTTAGCTTTCAGTTCAGGATAAGCTTCAACAGTTACCAGTAGGCGTGAGAGGGCGCCAGTTAGCTGATTATTAGCATCGATCGATTCCTGGCGGGTTTCAGCTTTGCCCACACTTGCTCTTGCTTCCGTTACCCGTGTAAACACTTCCTTTTCGTGTGAAGCATATCCCTTCACGGTTTCGACCAGATTTGGAATGAG
>JACNJG010000034.1 GCA_014382685.1 Candidatus Cloacimonadota bacterium | reverse complement strand
AGTTTTGAAGAGATCGCAGTCTGTATCGATCACAGCGGCAATGACAGATATGACGCACCAAACGATCTTTATGTTCAGGGCTTCGGTTTTCTGGGATGCGGATTCCTCGCTGATTTTAAGGGTAATGATGTATATGATGCAAAGCATTTTGCTCAGGGTGCGGGTGTGTGCGGAGTTGGAGTACTCTGGGATGAATCAGGACTCGATAAGTATAGCGCTCATGCATTTTGTCAGGGAGCAGGTATGTTCGGTTTGGGCATGTTGCTCGATGATAATGGTGAAGATCTGTATGACTGCTCCACGCTCGGACAGGGAGGTGCAACAACACTCGGTATGGGCATTCTCTCCGATCTGAGCGGAGATGATCGCTACTATCTGGCAATTGATGAGTCAAAAGATAAATTGGGCATCTTTCCCGGTTACGGACAGGGGGGAGCACTTTCATTTAGAAATTATCCATGGAAAAAGAAACTCACTGCATACGGAGGTGCAGGTTTACTCTTTGATGCTTCGGGCAATGACCGATACTGGACAAAGGGCTGGTGTGACCAGGGTGGAAGTTATATCATGTCGTTGGGTGCATTGGTAGATATATCCGGAAATGACCATTACACGGCAAATACAGGGCAGGGCAGCGGAATTCATATCACGAATGCAATTCTTATTGATAAGGATGGACACGATATTTATGAAGGAGATTTCCGTACTGGAGGTTCAGGTGGGGATCGGTCAGCAGGTTTTTTTATAGACTATGCAGGGAATGATATTTACAGATCGAAAACCTCATCCTATGGCACAGGTGCGAAGCCAATGAGTTATTCGCTTTTCATAGATTACAAGGGAGAAGATACCTATATTTGCAGTGAGCCGAAAAATGAGATCGTTTTCAATAGTTGGCATAGTTTTGGAGGAGTTTGGCCAGGAACCAAGCCCTATAATTGGCCCTATGCAATTTGCATAGATCTCGGCGGGGAAGACGATTATCAGGTTCGCTTTCATAAGAATAATGCTGAAAGATCGAGTTTTGGGCATGGAATTTTTATAGATACAGAATGGAATGAGGGTGATGTTATTGGCGAGATCAGTAATGATTTGAAAAAGCAGAAACTTCCTGAACTGTGCGAGAAGATAAAGGGGTCAGAATATTACGAAAATATTATAGAATTATTGTCTCAAAGCGCTTTTATTCGTTTTCAGGTAATTGGGAAATTGATTCAGGATTCGACAGATGTCATACCTTATCTTGCTGAAATTCTCAAAACATCAGAGAACAGAAATGTAAATCGTGATGTTATGGAGATAATTCATTATTTTCTGGTGAATAACCAGCTTACTGAAAAATCAGAAATGGAGATCATTTCGTTGCTGAACTCACCTGACGAAGAAATTCGTTACATCATAGCAGATGATATTGGTATGTGGGAATTGGAAATAGGGGAAGATGCTTTGCTAACTACTGTGATTTCTGATACGTCAGCGGATGTTAGGTACGCAGCTTTAAAATCACTTACTATTCTGAAATCGATTAAAGGACTTCCCATTGCACGCAGACTTTGCGAGAAAGATCCATCTGAAAAAGTGCGCAGAATTGCAACTGCCTATTTAGGAGCTGTTGATGATGGCATCGATCCATTTCCATTATTGAGTTACATTCTTGAACACGATTCTTCTCCATCTGTTCGGGTGGAAGCTGCCGAAGTTCTTGGCAAAATAAAAGAAGATAGGGCAGTTCTATTACTAAAGAAAGCATCCCAATCTTTTGATGTATATTTGCAACGAACAGCTGGGAAAAGTCTCGCTGAAATGGGGTATATTGAAGGTATTGAAATTTTGATCGAGTCATTATCTTTTCCTTCTATTGATGCCTTTGAAAATTATAATTACAATGTTCCGAATTTTATTGCAATGTACTCCGGTTATGATATGTCTGAATCAGAGCGATATGATAAGACAAAATGGGAAGAGTGGTTTTCAGCGAATAAAAACTCTATAGATATTCAAAAAAATCTTGAAGACTTGCATGCATACAAGGCACTTCAGGATTCTCTTTCTGATCTTACCGATAAAAAGAAAATTCATAAATATGAAGCTTTTTTATCTGTTCATCCTGACTTTCTTTACGTGAAAAAGGATCTGGCACGAATTCTGAACAGTGCTGCCTGGGATATGGTCACTGCTCCAAAACAGAATGAGAGATATAATCCGGTTCTGGGTTTGGAATACGCAAAACGATGTGTCGAACTCGATCCTCAACTGAACTATATTGACACGCTCGCAGAAGCTTATTATGTAAATGGAGATTATGTTAAAGCCCTTGAAATTTGCAATGATATTTTAATAGAAAATCCTAATGAAAAGATGTTTCTTGAGAGAAAAAAGCATTGCGAACAGAAGCTTGGAAATTAAAATTTACTAAGTTATTGACGGAAATAATTTATTTTTTCTTTTTTGAAAACAGTATTATTAAATACGAAGGATACCTATGGATAAGTTTTATGTTAGTGATTACAAAGAATTTAACAAAGCATTGCAACAATTAAATGAATTGATCGGGAAACAAAGCAAACACATCAAGCAACTTATTCATATTGGTGAATCGCTTTCGGCTAAAAATAGTCTTGTAAACATTTTTATTTTGATCCTCGATGAAGCAATGGATTATGCAAATGCAGACGGAGGAACAATCTATGTAGTCTCAAATGATAAAAAATACCTTGATTTCAAGCTTACTTATAATAAATCACTTGGTCTTAAAATGGGGAATGTAGATTCACCAGTTACATGGCCAAGTGTTCCTTTATTTAATAAAGATAACTCTCTAAATTTGAACTATATGGTTTCTTACGTATATCATACAAAAGAGAGCAAAACCTTTGGGGATGTGTACAAGCAAAAACTTTTTGATAATACCGGCACTCAAGAATTTGATACTCGAAATAAATACAGATCCGAATCAATGGCAGCAATTCCACTCATCAATCATGAAGATGAAGTGATGGGGGTGATCCAGCTTATTAATGCAATGGACAAGGATGGTAAGGTTATTCCTTTTGGTAAAGATCATATTTTAATGCTTAATTCTCTTGCCTCACAAGCTGCTATCTCACTTTCCAATACCAGGTTAATTGAAAATCTTGAAGAATTACTTTTACAATTTATCAAATCCATCGCTTCTGCAATTGATAGAAAGTCCAAATACACTGCAGGACATGTCAAACGAGTGGCAACATTAACAGAGGAAATGGGTAAAAAAATAAACGAAGTAGAAAAGGGATTTTTCAAAGATATACATTTCAGTAATGATCAATTGAAAGAACTCTCCATGTCCGGCTGGATGCACGATGTCGGCAAGATCGTCACACCTGAATGTATTATGGATAAATCCACAAAACTCGAGAAAATAATAGATAGAATCGAACTCGTAAGAATGCGCTGTGAATTGCTCAAGCAGGTTATTGAAAGAGACATTTATAAAATGAAACTTGAGGGTTCTCTCACCGATGAGAAAGAAACTGAGCTGCAAAATATCATCACACAGATAGATAGAGATTTTTTTTTAATCGAAGGGATGAATATTGGATCTGAAAGTATTACAGAAGATCGGAAAAAGGAGATCGAGAGGATACGGTTGTTTTCCTATATTTCTGGTGATAAAGAATATAGGATCATTTCTGATGATGAGTTGCGAAACCTCAATATCAATCGGGGGACGCTTACTGATGACGAATTCACTGTAATGAAAGATCATGCACAGGTTACATGGGAAATGCTCTCAATACTTCAGTTCCCGAAAAAATATGAAAATGTTCCACTCTTTGCTGCTTCACATCACGAAAGATTGAGCGGTAGTGGTTATCCTAACAAACTGCCTGAAAGCAAGATACCTTTGCAAGCACGGATCATTGCAGTAGCAGATGTGTTTGAAGCCCTTCTCAGCGAGCGACCTTACAAAAAAGGGAAAAAAGTAAGTGAAGCCCTGAAAATAATTGCATATATGGCAAGGGATCATGAGCTTGATAAAAATGTCGTAGATCTGCTTATGGATTCCGGACTCTATCTTTCTTTTGCCCGTAATATAGTCAAACCGGATTTTTTGGATGAGGTTGATATAAAGGAAATAAAAAAGATATATAGCTCTTAATATGAAAAACTTGATCGCTATTATTATTCTTTTGTTCGTTGCTATTTCGTCATCATACGCAGTTTCTGAGGTAGATAGTCTGAAAAAAGCATTATCTCAGGTAACAATAGAGGAGCGAGTTCCGATTTTAAATAATCTAGCGACAAAATACTGGTATATCGATCCGGATTCAAGTATCTTTTTTGCAAGCAGGGCACTCGAACTTGCTCAAACCAGTGAAGATAAATTACAAGAAGCTGAAGCATATCATAAATTAGGAGGTGCTTACTATTTTCTAAGCGATTACAGTAAAGCTCTTGAAAATTATAAAAAATCCCTGCTTATTCGTGAAGAACTCAGCGATAATAAAGGAGTTGCAAATATCTCTAATAATATCGGTATGATCTTTCAGGAACTGGGAATTTATGATAAAGCGCTGGATAATTACATGCTTGCTCTACAATTTTATGAAACATCAAGAGATGAAAGAAGAATCGCTGTAGTACTCAATAATATCGGCGCAGTATATGGGGATCTGAAAAACTACGATAAAGCATTGCTCTCATATATGCATTCTTTGGAGATCAAACAAAAGCTGGATGATAAAAGCGGCATAGCAAGTACGCTTCATAATATAGGACGGGCTTATCATAATTTAGAAGAACATGATAAAGCTCTTGAATATTATGAACGGTCGGTAATTCTAAAAAAAGAGTTGGATAATCAGTATAGTTTGGCTATGACATTAAATAATATTGGAAAGGTTTATTCTGATATCAGTAAATACGATAAAGCTCTTTCATATTTTGGGGAAGCCCTTAAGATAGAAGAAGTTCTCAGAGATAAATTCGGTGAAGCAAATACTCTAAATAATATTGGTGAAGCATATCTGGAACTAGATGAATTGGTCAAATCAGAAAATTATATACAGAAAGCACTTAAAATTGCATTAGCAATAGATGCAAAATATATTATTGAAGCCAGCTATTTGTATATGTCGATTTTGAACGAGAAGCGTGGCAAGTATGATATAGCATTGGGTTATCATCAAAAAATGTTTGATGTTAATCAGAAAATATTTAATGAGCAGATTCTTGATAAGATAGCAATGCTGCAAACTCGCTACGAGACTGAGAAAAAAGATCAGGAAATAGAGCTCTTAATAAAAGAGAGAGATATTAACGAACTTATCATCGAAAAACAAAGAAATTTACGAAATTATCTGATAGTGTTGATATTTCTGGTTATAGTAATTGCGATCACAACCTATATAAATTATCGACAAAAAAGAAAAGATAATCAAATTATCGCTGAGGAAAAAGCAAAGTCTGACAAACTTTTATTGAACATCTTGCCTGTTCGAATTGCAAATGACTTGAAAGAAACCGGTAAAACAGAGCCGGAGCTTTTTAAGGATATAACAGTATATTTTTCCGACATAGTTGGTTTTACTCAAACCTCCTCTAATCTCTCACCCAAAGAACTTATTAAGGAATTAAATGAGATCTTTACAAACTTTGATGAAATCATTGAAAAATATGAGTGCGAACGAATAAAAACCATTGGTGATGCCTATCTTGCAGTGGGTGGAATGAATAAAAAAAATCCACAGCCGGCAATAAATATAGTCCGTGTAGCACTTGCCCATATTGAATACATAAAGAAAAGAAATAAAACTTCGCCCATTAAATGGCAGATCAGAGTCGGCATCCATACCGGCGATGTGATCGGCGGTGTGGTCGGTATAAAAAAATATATATATGATGTTTTTGGTGATACAATAAATTTAGCTGCCAGAATGGAACAATATTCGGCACCTTTAAAAATTAATATTAGTGAAGATACTTATCAATATATAAAAAATAGCTTTTCATGTATCGAACGAGACGGTATCATTGTGAAAGGAAAAGGGATAATGAAAATGTATTTTGTGGAAGGTGTTATATGAAAAAACTACCGATTTCAATCTTATGTGTAGAAGATGAGCATATTATTCTCCAGTCACTAAAGGATATGCTTGAAGATAAAGTACGAAATCTTTATCTTGCAATGAATGCTAAGGAAGCACTTGAACTCTTTAAGAAGCACAAACCCGATCTGGTCATTACGGATATCAAAATGCCGGGTATGGATGGGTTGGAACTCCTTCGTAAAGTAAAAAAAAATGAAAAGAGATACCAAACTGGTGATCCTAACCGCATTTGGGAAACAGAATTATCTCATGGATGCGATCACTATTGGTGTGGATAAGTTTATTTTAAAACCCATTGAAGAGGATTTTTATTTAAAGGAATTGCAAGATCTTGCTAACTCAATTAAGCTTGGAAAACAACTTCGACTTGAAGAAGAAAGAAGAAAAAAAGCTCAGAAAGAGTTGGAAGAAGCTAATAAAAGATTAAGCAAATTAGCTCGGACAGATCCACTAACAGGACTGTCCAATCGCCGGGATATTTATGAGAAGGTAGAATATGAGATCAAGCGTTTTGAAAGAAACAAAGAATCATTTGCTATTGTTATCGGAGACATCGATGATTTTAAAGATGTTAATGACAATCTCGGGCATGATGCCGGTGATTTCGTGCTCTTTTCATTGGCTAATCAAATACGCTCCATGTTACGAAAGCAAGATGTTGTAGGAAGATGGGGTGGAGAGGAATTTATTATGATGCTTCCTAATACACACTTAAAGGGAGCAAAGATAATCACAGAAAAGATCAGAAAAGCCATCGAAGAGGAGATTATACATTATCATGATAAGGAAATATCCATTACAATTACCTTTGGTATAGCTATTTTTGATGAGATGCAGCCAATGGATGATTGTATAAAAAAAGCAGATATTGCACTTTACGAGGGAAAAAAGAAAGGGAAGAATTGTGTGGTAGTATCCGGATAATTAGTAATCTAAAAAAAATTAAGTCTGAAATAATTTTAATAAATGCTAAAACCATAAGAAATTGATCTATAAATAAAATATTTTCACCTTCTAAAAAAACTTGACGATCATATTGACTGCATTATCTTTTTGTTCAAATTTATTTGAATAAAAAAATAAACATGAAAGTAAGCAATGAAAATGACTAAAAAATATTTGCCACTTCTCTTTCTAATTATCTTACTATTCGTAAGTTGTGCTGATTTCCTTGAGCCGATTTTCAAGAATGGAGAACTATCTATTGAAGCAATTATTCCCACCGTCGGTTTTGCCCGAGATGTGTATGTTTCTGATGATTTTATCTATATTGCAGAAGATCAGGCAGGTTTTTCAATATATAATAAAGCGGACAATACAATTATCACTCAATATTATGGCAATATTGAAAATGCCCGGCTCATTCAAGCAGTCGATACTATTAAGCAGGTTTTTGTTTACGATCAGTATGGAAGCCCCGCCGCTATAATGGTCTATGATATAACAGATCCCGTCAATCCAATCGAAATGCCCCCTATTACAGGGCAGACCGGCAGCATCGAAGCATTGATCTGTGATATACAGTCGGATAACAGTGTAGATATTTTGTGGACTCATGGAAATAGTTATCAGTATGGCAATTATAATAATATCTGGCTGGGATCTTATGCTTTTAATTTTCCTAATGCAGTTGGGGGTTTTGATATTGTAGATACTCTCCTTTTTGTCACAGGCGAGCAAAGGGGATTGTATATAACCAACCGAAATAACGGAAACATCATAAGTGAAGTTAATACTCCCGGAACAGCAGTCGATGTTAAGGTTCATGATAATTATGCTTATGTTGCCGATAAAGAGTATGGCATTTCTGTAATTGATATTTCAGATATCACTCAACCTGAGCTTGTTTACAATCATGATACTTCCGGATATGCTCAGAGAATAGATGTAGAGGGAGATTATCTCGTTGTTGCTTCGGGTGGTGGAGGAGTGTATCTCTTTGATATTTCTAACAGAGCTAAGCCAGAATTCGCAGACAGGTGGGATGATTCGGATATTGGCTATACCTATGATGTAGATATTCATAATGGTGAAGTGTTTGTTGCAACCCGTGAGGGTGTATATCGAATGTTAATAATTCATGATAAATAAAATGAAAAGGAATCAATAATGAAAAAGATGCTCATAGTTTTTGTTCTCAGTTTTTTATGTTTTTCGTATGTAAATGCTTCATCCGGCGAGCCAGTTGCTTTATCTCAGGATGAAAAAGTAATGAAATGTCAATTCTCAGATTTGAAAGTATCAGAGCTTCGTTTTGAACTTCCGGACTTCGAACTAACCTCAGCATATGAAAAGAGTGTCGAATATACAAAAGTCAGCATTCCGAC
>JACNJG010000036.1 GCA_014382685.1 Candidatus Cloacimonadota bacterium | reverse complement strand
ATCAAAAGTCAGACTATTTTGCCCAATTTTCGATCTTCAGATTAGGTATTCGATTAAATTCTTTCTCGTTATTTGTAACTAATACGCAATCGAGAGAAAGTGCGTGAGCTGCAATCAACATATCGAGAGAGCCGATCGGAGTTCCCTGTTTTTCTAAATGGATCCGCAACCTACCATAAAAGTCGACTGCTTCATCGCCATAGGACATTATTTCAAGTGGGGCTGCGAATTGTGCCAGAGCCAGTTGATTCTGTTCCGGTTTTGAGCTTTTGTAAACACCAAATAAAAGTTCGCTCAGAGTAATTGAAGATATTCCGATCTGTGAAATTTCAATTTGCTTAAACCGTTGAATTATTTCAGGTGGTTTCTTTTTAATGATGTAAATGCACATATTCGTGTCGAGCATGTACTTCATTAGATTTTTTCCCGTGCGACCTGCTTAGGTTGATCTCTGCTTTCCATGAAATCATTGGTAAACTGATCGAGACTATATATCAAGGAAGCCCAAGGGTCATCTCGTGGAATGAGGACAACCATTTTACCGATTTTTGTTATAAAAACGTCACTATCGACAAATCGAAATTCTTTCGGCAACCGCACTGCCTGGCTTCTACCGTTGATGAATATTTTTGCAGTTTGCATGATAAACCTCCGAACATTAATGATATATACCAAAATATATATCAAATAGGAATAAATGTCAAGTTTGATCTCAATACATCAAGGCACATAGAACCTTATCAGGCACAAGACCACCAACTGTGGGTGCCTGTCATTTGCTACAATCTTCGTTCCACATTCCTATGTCGTGTCGCAATTCAACGAAATCGGATCGCTCTACGCCCTATGTTCTATTATTCATGTTCTTTTTTCTGCTTGTATTTAACAGTCGCAGATTTCGGCATAAAGCGGACTTTTTCAAACGGCTGCACCAGCGATGTGGCAATATTAAGAAGATGTGCTGCAATTCTCTTCAGATATCGAATATATAGTGCTGCCACCACAGCATTCTGAACGTTCAAACCAATATCTTCAGTCATAAGCTGCTGAAGGAGGACCTCGCATCTTCTGGTTAATTTTTTATTGATAACAGTCTCTGCAATATCCTTATCATACTCTTCAAAAGCCTTGCTCACCACATCAAAAAGGTGCTCTATCTCCAGCTCAATATTGGTCAATTCATCTTCAAGAATTCCTGCATCCAGCTTCATATTGGCTGCTCGGGCAAGTTCAAGGATGTTCGTAGTATAATCACCTACTCTCTCAATGTCTATTACTATACCGATAAGAATGATCGCGCCTGGCGTGTCCATAGCGCCTGTAACTGAGAGATGTATTAAAACCTTCCTTCGCACAGCACGTTCTGTTTTATCGACTTTTCTTTCCTCATAAAATATATCGATATCGGGATGAGGGATATCTCTTCCCCGCAGTTGAGCGCTGGCATTATCAAACATATTATTTGCCCGATTAAGCATAATACAGGCGTCATTGTGTGCCTCTTTATAGGGATTGCTCTTTTTGAACAGTTTAATTAATTCTTTTAACATATGTACCTCGTATTTAAGAATTTACTCATCGTTTTGTTATAAGAAGAATAAATATTGGTATAACAAAAAATATCATAACGATAAATAAAATTGGATATATCTTGCTTTTAGTTGTCAAATTTGATACCCATAATGCGATTTTTATAGGGATCATTCTAATCGGTTTCAAGGGCAGTATCAGTATCATTCCAAGTACATTAAAGGTGAAATGAGAAAGTGCTACCACGAGCGCTGCCGGCGAGCCCGTCGCCATAGCTGCCAATAGGGTAGTCACTGTTGTTCCAATATTTGCGCCCACCGTATAGGGAAAAATCTGATAGATATTTACAATACCCGCACCTGCCAGGGGTACCATAATTGAAGTCGTGATCGAGCTGCTTTGGACGATAGCGGTGAGAACCAAACCGAGAAGCAGTGCAAGCACACCATTGCGGAAAATGTAATCGGAAAAGAAATTTTCAACCTTGCCGATGACCAGTTGCCTGATAACTTTGACCATATATTTTAATGCAATAAATAGGAATATCATAGCTATAATAAGGATCAATATCTGTGAGACAGGTTGAGAAAATAATTTCTGCAACAATCCCGGTGAAGCATCGGGGAACTTCGGATCATAAAGAAATCCGACAATGGGTTTTGTGATCATTGCAATTGGACTTTTGAACTCTGCACCTTGAATATTCGCATGCAGAATAAATGAACCAAGTTTAAGAGATATTTTTTCAATGAGTCTGAAATATATCTCCAAAGGCAAAAGAATAGCAACCACAATAATATTGAATATATCATGCACAATTGCGCAACCATAAGCTCTTTTGAATTCATCTGTTCTTGAAATATGCCCCAGTGATACAATGGTATTTGTGATAGTGGTGCCAATATTTGCTCCCATTATAATCGGGATGGCAATTCGTATAGAATCAGCGCCAAGAATATTACTGGCAACTAAACCAACGACAATGGACGTTGTGGTAGATGAACTCTGTACAATGCTTGTGGTAAGAATTCCAATAAGTAATCCCATTATAGGGTTGCTTACGCTTGCAATAAGATTTTCAGAAAGACCACGAAAACTCTTAAAGCCGGCTCCCATCATCACAATACTGAGGAAGAAGAAATAGATCAGTATGATCAGCAGGAGAATTTTATAAATTCTTTTCAGATTTGTAGTGTTCTGGTCAGGCATTTATATTCCTATTAACAAATTCTTGGTGTTTGTTCGCGTGAGAGGAGCGGTAATATTCTCTTCGCTCCGATAAATGTTTTCAAAAATAATTTAGGTGTATCTGATTTTTCAGCAACCCGTCCTATAACCTGTGCGTTTTCCCCAAGAGTTTCATTATGCAAAATTTCCAGCACTTTATCAGTTTCATCTTTTGGACAAATTATGACAGCTCTTCCTTCGCATGCCATATAAAGTGGATCGATTCCCAGCGCATCGCACACTCCGGACACACTATCCTTTATAGGCAATTTCTCTTCTTCAAGCACAATATTTACCTTTGAGGAAGCAACGATCTCATTAAGAATTGATGCCAATCCTCCGCGAGTGGGATCTCTCAATGCATGAATTTTAATACCTTGTTCCAAAAGAGCTTTTATAAGAGGTGCAACATTTGCACAATCAGATTTCAGCGCTGAGGTAAATCCATTCCTGTATGCCATAATTGATGCTCCGTGATCTCCGATATCTCCGGTAATGATGACAACATCTTGTGGCTCTGCGTTCTGCGAAGAAATCGTATCTTTTGAGATAATTTCTCCATATCCTGCAGTATTGATGAATATCTTATCTATCTTTCCTTTGCTGACGATCTTGGTGTCTCCCGCAATAATCGAGATATTCCCCTTCTCGGTTTCATCGCGAATTGCTATTAGGATTTTTTTAAGATCATCAAAACTAAACCCCTCTTCGATTATTAATGATAAAGTGATAAATTGTGGGATCGCTCCAACCATTGCAAGGTCATTTGTGGTCCCGCATATAGCCAATTTCCCGATATTGCCACCCGGGAAAAATATCGGATCTATGGTATAGCTGTCTGTAGTGATGGCTGCTTTTCCGTCCACAATATTTATAACGCCGCTGTCCTCGCCGTGATTAATGACAACGCGGTTGAGTGTTCTATAAATAAGATCAAGTAATTCCTTACTCTGCTTACCACCGCTTCCATGAGAGAGAAGAATTGTATTATTTACCATCATTCACCATATTTATAATAAGCAGCGCACGCGCCTTCAAAAGAGACCATGCACGGTCCGATTGGATTTTCCGGTGTGCATTTCTTTCTGAATAAAGTGCAATCAAGTGGAGATTTCCTTCCAGCAATGATGTCTCCGCAGATGCATGCAGTTTGTACGACTTCATCTTTTACTTCTATGTAGAACCTTTTTTCTGCATCGAAATTTATAAATTCTTCATTCAGGCATAATCCGCTTTTGGGAATCGTGCCGAATCCACGCCAGGAAACATCGCATTCCTGAAATACTGCTGAGATCAATTCTTGAGCTGCCCTATTTCCTTCTGATTTGACCATTCTTTTGTATCGGTTATCAACTGCAGGTGAACCCAACGCTATTTGAGAGACGAGTGCCTGAATTCCAAGCCCCATATCAACCGGCTCAAACCCTGCCACAGTGCATGGAATTCCATATTCTTCCGGTATGAACTCATAGGGATCTGAACCGATTATCACACTGACATGCCCCGGCATGATCAAACCATCGATCTCACCTTGTAATTCAGAAAGAAGAAACCGTAAAACATTGGGCATTGTTTTTACTAAACTAAGGATGCTAATATTTTTTATGTTTTGTGCATAGGCATCCAGAACCAAGCTGGCAATTACAGGAATGGTCGTTTCAAATCCAACTGCAATGAAGACTACTTCTTTCTTAGTGTTTCGGGCAATATTTAGTGCATCGAGAGGACTGTACACGACATCGACTGTCGCTCCTTTTGCAATCTCTTTTTCCAAGCTTGAATGTGTTCCGGGCACTTTTATCAGATCCCCAAATGTTACAATATGATGACCTTCCTGTGCTAAATATATTATCTTATCAATGTCCCGAGCTGAAGTAACGCATACAGGACATCCGGGACCGGAGAGGAATTTAATTGAATCCTTGAAATAATGCCGAAACCCATATTTCAGGATAGATACAGTATGAGTGCCACACACTTCCATAAATTTCAGCGGAAGGACTTTTCCATCCAACGCAGCGATGTCATTCTTGATTTTTTGCAGAAGAGGTTTTAGCTCAGGATTATTTCGGAACTTATTACTCATAGATCACTCTTCAGCTTCGCATAGTTCGGCAAGTAATTCAAGAGTCTCTTTTGCATCCTCCTGGTTTACCCGTTGAATAGCAAAACCTGCATGAACAAGTACATATTCATCGATATCAACATCTTCGATAATGCGTATGTCTATCTCTTTTTTCATGCCGAAAACATCCGCAATGGCTTTGTTGCCTTCTTTTGAAATAATTCTATATGGTACTGCCAAGCACATTATTACCTGCTTTTTAAAAGAAATGAATAAACCTGTCCGAGTGCAATTCCTGCATCATTCGGAGGTACTTTTTCGTTCCAAAATAACTTAAAATCACTGCCGTAAAATACTCTTTTTATCATATTTACAAGCACAACATTCTGAAAAACACCGCCGGAAAGTGCCACCGAATCTATGCCGGATTCCTTCTTCATTTTTTTACACAAATCGAAAACCATCCTCGCAATTGTAAAGTGAAATTTTGATGAAATATATTTTTTTGAACGATCATCAAGAATATCATTAACAATACCTCTAATTATTAAAGCTACTTCAATGAGCGATTGTTGCTTATCAAAATTAATATTATAATATTCCGAGAAATTCTCATCAGCAAAAGCTTCAAGTTTCATAGCTGCTTCACCTTCATAGGAATTATAATGGCACACATCGATCAAACTTGCTACTGCGTCGAAGAATCTTCCCATGCTCGAAGTCTGAAGCTGTACAGAATCATTCAGAAGCTGATGAAGTATCATGTCCCTCTGCGGAAAAGTGGCTGTTGGAATAATGGTATCGATTGCATCCGGAAAATATTTAAATAGGTATATGAGCGCCATTCTCCACGGTTCTTTAGCTGCCCTTTCTCCTGAAACCATCGGCAGATAATTCAAATGAGCAAATCGCTCGCAATCAATACTTTTTATAATAAAAAACTCACCACCCCAAATATTTCCATCATCTCCATAACCGGTTCCGTCAAAGGAAACTCCCAACACATTTTCGAGGTCATTTTCAGCCATCACACTATAAATATGAGCTTTATGGTGCTGAATATAGTGGACTGGCAATTCTTTTTCCTCCGCAAATTCTTTAGCAAACTGAGTAGAAAAATAATTAGGATGAGAATCAGCGATAACGACTTCCGGTTTCATCTCAAATATTGATTGAAAATAGCTTAGTGATTCTCTATAAAATTCCGTATTTGAGTTAAAAACAAGGTCTCCAAGATATTGACTTCCAAGAAATATATTCTCCTTTGTAAGCCCGAAAGACCCCTTCATGTCCGCACCTGCTGCAAATATCTGTGGCTTATCAATTCCTTTTTTTATATTTATGGGTTTGGGTACAAAACCGCGAGCTTTCCTTATCAAAATTCTTTGATCACCGGCATAAGTAACTATAGAATCATCTATTCGGTTGAAAATTTCTCTATTATAAGAAAGATAATATTGAGTAATGCGGGAGAGATTCCGGAAGGCAGAATCATCTTTATTTTCGAGGGCTTCCTCAGAAATATTTCCACTTGTGAAAACGAGCAGCCGAAAGTGTTTGAAAAGCAGGTATTGTAAAGGAGTATAGGGAAGCATAAAACCAAGATCTTTTACGCCCGGAGCTACATTTTCCAGGGCATATTTTTTCTTACCTAAAAGCACTATCGGTTTCTGCTGACCTTCCAGCATTTCTTTTTCAGAATCATTTATCGCGCAATATTCTTTTATAATATCAATATCACGAGCCATGAGCGCAAAAGGTTTTTGTGGTCTGTACTTCAATTTTCTGAGTTTTTCAATAACTTCCTTATTCAACGCATTACACACAAGATGATAGCCACCAATGCCTTTTATCGCAACTATTTCTCCCTGCTGTAAAAACGATACTGTCTTATCAAATGCCCTCTCTCTTCTTTCAGTTACTACGGGGTTTTCATCGACAACTTCTATAAGCTGCAATTCCGGACCACACTTTGGGCACGCATTCGGCTGTGCATGATATCGTCTATCCGCAACTGTTGTATATTCTCGATTACAGTCATCACACATAATGAATTTTTTCATTGTAGTGTTTTTTCTGTCATAAGGAATTGACCGAATTATTGAAAACCTCGGACCGCAATTTGTGCAGTTTGTAAAAGGATAAGAAAAATGCCTGTCATCTTTATCAATGATCTCTTGAGCACATTTATCGCATGTGGCAATATCGGGTGGTATGAGTGCTGATATTTCCCCTTTCTTTTTGCTCGGAGCGATCTCAAAGGTTTTAAAATCAGGCAACTCTGATTCGAGATATTTTATTGAATGAGTAAGAATAGTTGAGACTGCTGGGGCATTATTGAGAACATCCTTCACAAATTCTTCAATAGATTTCTTTGATGCTTGAGCAACTATTTTCACACCAAATTCCCTATTCTCCACGTAACCTTTGATGCCATGATGCAAAGCTGTTCTCTTCACAAAAGGTCGAAAACCAACCCCCTGCACAATTCCTGTAAGTAGTATCTCAGCGTGTTTCATTTTGTATCATATTTATAAGTGAATCTGCACTCTCTTTAACTTTCGATGAAATTTCAGGTATAAAATCTGCACTCAGTATATTAATACCGATCACTTCAATTTCCACATTTGAAAACTTTCGAATATATGAAATGATGACACTGATCGAGCTCGTATGAGTCGAAGTTGCAAAGGTACTTATTTCTTCATGTCTTAAAATTTTAGTCTCTCCTGCAATGGATGAAAATCTACATGCGTCAAAGAAAATAATTAAATCCAAATCTTTTGAAGTGAGTGTGCTAAAATAGTTTTCGGGAGTTGTTTCTGCTATCAGGTATATAATTTTTTTTTTTTACATTTTGATTGCAGTTGTTCAATAATATATAAGCCCACAGCGTCATCACCGCGCTGATAATTTCCCAGCCCCACGAAAAGAGTTTTTTTATCTTTTAGGGAGGTAAATAATTTCTTTAACTCATCAGAATGCATCTTCGACAACAACCTGGTGCCTACAACGTGGGCACATCAATTTATAATAATCTTCTCTGCGGATCTTATCATTCTTTATCTTTGAGTCCGGAAGATCCTGATATCGAAGTTGAATGAATGCAAGGAGATTGGGATTTCCATAAGCTTTTGGTCCCATCTTCTCTACCAGCCAATTCATGTGATCTTCAGTAGCTATCTTTGTACCGCAAATAGGACAGACAATAAGCTTTTTTTCAATTTTCATAAAAGCTGCTTCTTTGTCGGGACTGAAAGTGGCAGTTATGTACTCATTAGAAAGCTTAATGCCCTTCTGCGTTATGCAGTGTTCTTCACACTGTCCGCAGTAAATGCAATTCGTGTAATTAACCTGCAATATGCGTTTTCCTTCTTCGGGTATATCGATAAGATCAATCGCGTCGGCAGGACATACCTGAGCACAAGAACCACAACCTACACATTCTGCTTCATCATATTTTGGTTTTCCCTTGAACTGTTTTACCGGCTCGTAGGGCTTTTTTGTAAAAGGATATTTACTTGTTACTGGTTTTGAAAATAGCGATACAATAGCTTCACCCAATTCACGAAGTTTTGGAATGATCATTTTATTCTCCTGATATATTTAGCCA
>JACNJG010000029.1 GCA_014382685.1 Candidatus Cloacimonadota bacterium | reverse complement strand
CACGCCAACCCAAACAAACCAGCCGTTTGAATCGGTAGATTCAAACAAAGAGCACTGACAAACCCGAACGACGACACGCTTGTTATGCACTCTTCAATTCTCATTACATTTAAATATCATGGTCTTGGAAATTCCGTAGGATTATTTTGTTCTTTGTGTATTTTACCAGTTTTGAAAAAATTCATGCTTTTGTTGCATTTTTCATAATATTGCTTTTCTTCATTAGACCACTCTGAGCAATTTAGAAGAATGAAATCTTCTGAATTATAGTCTGTGAATTTCATCGCATCAAAAGCTATACCAATAATTTTATTTAAATTTGGAAATTTATTTTTAGCAGCTCCACAGGCAATTTCTAACATCCTTTGCCTTTTCGGTCGGTATTCATTCTTATAATCATTTATTTTAAAAACTTTAAGTTGAAGGATAACATAAGCTTTATTTTCGTAGAATGAATACAAGAATGTTAATTGTTTCATAAACTTAGCTTGATTTTCTGGGAATTTGTTAATTGCATCAATTATTTTTTGAGATAAATATCGTCTCATAAATCGTGGTTCTTTCGCCATTTCTAAAATTGCACTTTGACCAGAGAACAAGTTTGCATTTCCTCCTAATACACCATTTAGAGCATTTCTGCAAGTTTTCTGAATTAACCTATCCCAAGTATAAGATATTTCGTCAGCGTCTTTTTTACTTTTGTATAGTTCGCTATCTACAAAATCTTTCCAATCACCTTCACCAATATGTAATCCATTAACATTAATATCTTTTACACCAATAAAATGTCTATTTGTTTCTTTATTGAAATTTGAGAAATAATTAACTAGTAGATCTTCTTCTCCACAATAAGATAGATAATCATATTTTTTTATAGCTTCAACTTTGGCATTTAAGTACGTAGAAAAATCAAAGAAAGTATCTAACTCACCTAAAATAATTGGTAAATTATGACTGTCGAAAAGATGAACTGGACAATTTTTATCTAAATGAACATGATATGGAAATTGAAGAAAATCAATGTCAGTTGATGAATAATTAATGGCTAAACTACCATAAATATTGTTCTTGGAACTTTGAAGGCAAGCCTCTTTGGCTCCATGTGCAATAATTATTTTATGAACAACCATAGTCTCAGGATTGATTGGGATAGGGAATTGTTGTTTTAAATCTTTATCCAAATAGATTTTCCCATTATTTTTAATATAGCGTTCTACTCCGTTTGCTGTTCGTATCTGGGGCTCAATAACTTTTCTTTTCCATCTTTTCCAGTTAATTTCAGGGTCTTTGTCTCTATTATCCAGTTGTAAGTTTTCCCTATCAAAAAAAATGAAAACATGATTTTCAAAAACTGCTAATAGATCACAAAGTTCTTTTTTTTTAGAATTAAACGGATTAGGATAACTCCATAGTTCAAGAAAAGAATCATTACAAAGTTTGGACAATAATTTCTCGGTCTTAGTAGTTCCTGTCGATTTAATAATCTTCATAGCTATTCTAAATTTTTCCTCACTTACGGCATTAAGTTAGAGTGCATAATGTCTGTGTCCCCGACCTAAAAAGGTCGTGGATATCTACTTTATATTTCAAAAAAGGTCGGGGATGCTCCCTATTAGGGAGTGTATACGACCTTTTCACTAATTTCGAAATTTTATTCATCACTCAATTTCAGTCTGTCGAGTGGACTTATTATCTTATTAAATGCATCTTTTGAAACATGGGTATATCTTTCTGTAGTTTTTGAATTCTTATGTCCCAGAAGGTGTTGCACATATCCAAGATCAGTTCCATGTTCCAGCAAATGCGTTGTGAAACTGTTACGCAATGTGTGAATATTTTCCTTATTTCTTTCTCTTGTATTCATAAAAATCCAATGTGGATTTCTTTCTGTTTTATTGCTTATTATCTGTCAAGAAGTTTGCGCTGGAATTTACAATCACTAATCCTCACCCTTTAATTCCCTCTCCCAGATGAATCCGGAAGAGGGTTAGGGAGAGGTCAAAAAAAGACGCACACCAAAATCGATGTGCGTCCTTAGTTTATATGTTTTATGCGGAGACTATCTCATCAAAACCATTTTCCTGATGACTTGCTTTTCATTTGTTTCAAGTCTGTAGAAATAGACGCCATTGGAAACGGTTTTATCATTGTTATCTTTGCCGTCCCATACAAAGTCGATTGCAGTGCCGGTAGGACTTATTTCAGGAATGAAAGTTTTCACAAGTTGTCCTTTTATGTTATAGATCTTTAGCTCAGCTTTTTGTACATTTGCAGGAAGGGAGAAGGAAATAGTTGTTGAGCCGGTAACAGGATTCGGGAAGTTCTGGCTGAGTCTGAACTGATTAATAACATATGGATCACCATTTGAGGTCATAGGAATTTCATAGCTGGATGCGGGATCTCCAATGAGAATATCATCAACATGCATGCCGTCTTCTTCGACATAGCCGTCAGAATCCATAAGGAACCTGATATAAACCTGATCTTCGCCAGTGAAATCAGAGAGGTCTGATATTTCTGCAACCCACTCTGCCTGTGTTCCGTCATAAACCGGTTCTCCGGGCGGCTGGAAAGTTCCTACGCCAGGTTCTGTATATTCACCCTCGAGTGCTGTCCATGTTGTGCCGTCAACGGAAGCGAGAACCTGAGCATAGTCCCAGTTGGACTCGATATCCCATTTTGCATTAAAGTACAGGTTTGCACTTCCTTTCATGCTGCTCAAACTTACAGGATCGGTCAGCTCCATAATAGCTGTTGTCCATGGGGGATAACTGCCACCCGGGCTGTCAGTAAAGGAGTGTGTTGGGGATACACATGCTTCATCTGTTACATGCCAATCAACAGAAGTCCACTGGTTCATGCCATCCTCTGCATCGTCAAATAGATCTGCGTATCCAAGATGGTAATCATACTGGGCATCGCCATTTACAGTAAGTATTCCAATATAAGGAACATGACCTTCGGCAGTTACATAAAGAGTATAGGTGAAGTTCGGAAGACTGACTTCATAACTGCCACCGGTTGACTGAACAGAAGCATATTCTTCACCATTATCGCTGCGGCAGTAAGAAAGATTTGCATTTCCAAGACTTAAGAAGTCATCATAAACATTACCGGAAATGAAACCGCTTTCAACCGGATCAACAACAATATCATGAGCATTAATACCGTATCCGAGGAAGTAGCTTAATTCCTGGTAAGGATCGAATCCCCATTTGTTGATGTAGATATCATAATAATCAACCGGATTGCCTTCTTCGGAAGTATAGATGCCAGAAGCATTTGTAGTGGCAACAAAGACAGGATCATCAGTATTGGGATTTGCCCCTTGTTCATAGAAGCAGACTTCGGCATTTGTGACAGGAGATCCATTCTGGCTTTCTGTTACAAGACCGGATATACTTCCATAAGCTACAATAACAGGGAAAATCTCTTCATAAAGATCATATCCCGATTTTGCGATTATCGCATCGACAGGGATCAGAGTTGTTGGTGTTATATCACAGGTTATATCTGCTGCAGCGTAGAAACCTATTCCATCAACATTAACCCATAGTGTGAAATCACTTTCATCTGCATAAGCTTCTATAGTACCTTCGAGATTGAGTGCAAAGGTGTCCTCCAGACCGAAATCTGTGGTTACATTCAAAGAGGGATTCGTAAGATCGAGGGCAGTTACGTTAAGCTCTTCTATGAATAGGAAGTACTCTTCACCTGGATTTTGTCCAAAGATTTGAATGGTAGGACCATAGCAATAGTTCACATTAAGAATTGCCGTACCTGTGGCATCAGTAACTTCTGTAGCTGAGATATAATTCAGTCCTTCTGCCCAGACATTAACCCCAACCTGAGGAGAGACGCTGTCCGGAGCCATAACTTCAACTGTGATCAGTGTTGGGATGTTCACATTTATTGTGTCTGGATATAGTGTTACTACGCTTGCAGTAACAACGATATCACCAACATATTTATAATAATTAGACGCTACGATCGCAATATGAAGAATTCCTGATTCGCTTGGAACAATGTCAAAAATGACAGTACCTGTTCCGAGGATATTCACCTGTCCATACCCATAGATCGTGTCATCATCATACACTACTATTCGGGAGCCGGCAGGGGCTATAACTTCTATACTGGGCACACCAGCCATAATCGTCTGTGGATAAACAGGAGTGAGTGTGGAGGGTTCTGCGGTCCATATCTCAAGGGCAGGATCACCGAATTCGTTAAGTTGATAATAGCACCAGCGCAAGAGTTCACTACCTGTAACATACGGAAGTGTGTGCTCTTTGGAAAGCTGGTTAGCACCGCTGACAGAATTCATTCCATCATCAAAAAAAGCGTCTATGTACTGTCTGTGATAATGTTGTGAGGCGCCGTTTGTGCCACCTGGTTGTCCCCAGCCGTATCTGCTGTTTCCAACAAACGCAGATGCAGCAGTTGATATATTGGTGATAACTTCCATGAAGCAGTCAGAGCCATAATAGCCCGATGAATTTCTGTTGTCGATCGAACCCGAGTAACATGCCTGTGAATAACCGTTGTAGAAACCATGAGTAATGCCGTCGTTTGTAAGATTATATGTATTAAGATCGGGATTATCAATATTCAGGCAGTGAGTTGTGGAGCCGTGTCCAAGATGATTAAGAAAGTTCGGTCCGAGATTCAGTGCATTATAAAGATCATTGGAAGTCCAATTATAGTTGATCTGATATAGTGTAGTAACAGTCCAGCTTCCGGGAATTCCTACAGTTGTATAGCCATTTGAAGAGCTTCCCACAAGGAGTTCGTTCATATAAGTACCGCCATAGGTTCCGGGCCAGAGGTTCTCGCCGACCATTAAAGTTGTTTCCAGTTCATCAGCTATCGGTGATTCAAGATAGAGCTGAATCTTGTTGATCTGGTTTGCGATTTCAGTGCTGTTGTTAGAGCAGATTCGACCAATTAAAACTTCTGCAAAGAAATCTGCTTCGTTCTCTTCACCCCAGTAACTGTTGTTGTTATTGTTCCAGTCGGGTCCAGTACCCGGTGCAGCAGTACGATCCAGGCAACCGTAATACATATCTGCCGGAATGTCATCATCTGCATATCCAGAGCCGGGATCTGCATAGAGACCTCTATGTGCGATGATATCCGTATCACCACCGAGAAGCACATATTGAACAGGATATTCATCATATTCTGCAATAACATAGTTTCGGATCTGATCTCCGACATCAACGCCGGGATAATTCAACATAATATCGCTCATGAGGGTTACTTTTGATTTTAAACCTCGCAGTGCATGAAAATCTGCAAGTGCCTGAAAATCATCCTCAAAGGCATCGCTGGTGATGATTATGTAATCCCATCCGTCAGCTTTTGATCGTGGAATTGTATATGTGTTTAGAAGTCCGATATTATCAACAAGAGCTGCCAGTCTGGCTTCAATAGCAGGATTTTCATGAAGAAATCTCTGCGAATTAGATGCAGTATTATCATAGGAAGTCTCTACGGTTACAACAGCTTTTTTGTAGTAGCTTAGTTCCTTTGTAGAAGGGATATAGGTAATAGGAGTTGTAGCAAAAGAGCCCACAGAATAACCTGCAAGATAATGTGTTGAATAATCATTGTATTGCTTGGTTGGGAAAGGTGAATCACTTGAATAGATAGCTTGGTCTGGAGGTGTGAATTCCGGCTGATCTAATAATGAAAGAGGTGTTGGTTGCTGTTTGGGGTAAATCGTGTAATTTCCGAGTAATGTTTCTTCGTAGAATTCAATTGAGATATCAGAGATGGCTTGCTCTTGAGGAAGGAGAAGATTGATGCCGATATAGGGCAGGGAAGGTTCGCCTGGATTTCCAAGATGGTAGCTGTCTTCCAGTTGAAGAATAGCATATTCACCATCGAATTCGATTTCAGGAGCATTAAAATAATAGGTCTTTGTTATCACATCTGCAAAACTGATGGATGCAATAAAAAGAATGAGTATTAGGATACTTAGTTTTTTCATACTGATCCCCTTAATTTTTTTATATTTGTAGTTTTCCGTTATTAAAAAGAATTTTATTATCGACTTTAATGATTTTATCGAGCATATAGAATTGTGCGATCATATTGGAATCAATGCTGGTAGCTTCGAGTTCATCCCAGCCAACTTGCAGAGTGAGCGCACCAAATATTTTAGCATTTATATATGGATGGTAAATATTTTGATGTAATGCCGGATTCATTCCAATGGTAAAAGAGCCGACTATATCTTTATCTCCACCGGCATTCTTGAAAAGTGTTTGAAGCTTATCATTATCCGTTTTTGCTTTCATTTCTATGATCTTATTGTTATGAATAATGATATCGACTTCTTCGAAGAGTGTGTCGTATAGATAGGCGAAATCCGTATTGAATTTTCCATTGATACTGCCCTTTTCGAGTAGTCCCACGACTAATCCGCCTGGAAGTTCGGAATCTGAAGCACTGGAATTTGCAATGCCGTCTTTGATCTGGATCACTCTATCCTTTGGAAGATTTATCTCGATCATACTGCCATTCCCGTCTTCAATGGAAATACTCTTAGAATCAGCAAGTAATTCTTTTACTTTGTTACATTTCTCAGTAAGACGTTTCGGCTCTTCATTCAATGCTTTCCAGTACATCTCGCTTCGGATCTCTGCCTCAGCTTTTTGGAAATTATTATAGATCGTATCGATTGTAAGGAAGCGGACATCTGTTTTGTAGGTCTTGCGTACGTTTTCCCGTTTTGTCTCTTCAATTAGATCACTTTTTTTGATGAGTTCTTTACTGAGGGGTTCCCCTTCGATCTCATCAAGGAATTCTCCTGAAAAGATAATATGTGCATCTATATCATTAATAAGGAAATCACTGATCACATCCTTTGTGGCATAGGAAAGCGGGACGTGACGGATGAAATTATACTCCATTCGTTTCGTCCAGAAGATAGGTATTGCATAGGCGCCTTGACGGGCGATCTCTACCATAAGGTCTTCAACAAGTTTTCTATGCATCGGCTGGTAGCTGATAACAACTTTTTCGTTTTCTTTGATACCAAGATTGTGAGTAATGATCTTGTGGGCTATATCTTTGAAGCGTACCTTGATGACCCGCTCTCTTCGCCAGTCTTCAATTTCCTGATTGAGAAATGCATGAATTACATTGTTTTTATTGAGCTCCGCTTCTCCAAGAGATACGTCAACGAAATAGTTCCTTGCAACAGCCCGGAAGTATTTTTTAATTGTACCACGCACGTGCTCGGATTCCACTAGTTCGATAAGTTCGGCGCTTTCCAACTGCTGCATATCATACCAGAGCGCATTTGGTTTGATCTTGAACTTCAGTGCGAGTTCCTGGGCTGTATATTTCTTATCAACCAGATGACGAAGGATCTTCAGCCGTCTATCAGAGGAGAGGGTCTTGATACCTTTGAGGGTTGAGATATAAAATATTTCCTGCATAGAATTTATTTTCCTAATTCATTAAATTAAGCCTGCGGGAGTATTTCATCCCGCAAGCCCGTCAATAATTTACTGCAATAAGAGTAATTTTTTCGTAATTTCTTTCTGGTCTGTGGTTAGTCTATAGAAATAAACTCCACTTGCGACCGGCTTATTTGAGCTGTCTTTGCCGTTCCATTCGATCTCAAAACGAGGTCCTTCATTAATATTAGGTTTGAAGGATTTTACAAGCTGTCCTTTAATATTATAGATTGAAAGCTCAGCTTTCTGAATATTCTGTGGCAATGCAAAGGAAAATGTTGTGGAATTGCGGACAGGATTCGGGAAATTCTGGTGAAGTGATACGACCTGAACAGGACGAGGATCATCATTGCTTACGACAGGAATTTCATAACTTGTGCTTGGGTCACCGATGAGGACATCATCGATATACCAGCCATAGTAACTATGTACGGAAGTATCTGAGGCAAAGTGCCAGCGAATTGTTGCGGATTGTCCTGAATAAGAAGAAAGATCAAATTCAACTTGCTCCCATTCGTCTAATTGACCACCAAAACCCAGTGCGCCAAGAGCAGAAATATTTCCAGTATAACCACCTTCCGGAGTTATCAAATTATAAGATGATCCACCATTTGTTGAGATGGTTACATTACCACCATCCCAGAGGGTTTTGGATCCTTCAAAATCGTAGTAATGCCAGAAATAGAGTGTAGCATCTGAGGGAACGGTTAATTCCGGTGAGTTCAGGAACCAGTCCACATTATCAATATAAGTGCCGCCCAGTACTGTTCCCCAGAGGTTTATTCCGGAGTGAGCAGTAATACCGCCGGCTGTTGGCTCTCCCCACTGCCATCCGCCTGCATAATTACTCACAAAATTACCGTCATTAAGTTCAAAATCAGAATAAAGAGCTGCGAAACCAAGATGATAATCAATGACCATATCACCATTCACGAGCAATGTGCCGGAATAGGGGACATGAGCAGGTGCTGATACATACACATCATAGTTGAAATGGGGAAGGGAAACGCTATAGGTG
>JACNJG010000168.1 GCA_014382685.1 Candidatus Cloacimonadota bacterium | reverse complement strand
GATTTTCTCAGCAATCGATTCCGGATCAAGTTGAAAATATGCATACACATCCTCACTGCTTCCGGAAATGCCATAATGCGTTACACCAAATGAATGTACATGCGCATTTAATTGGAACTGATTCATTTTTGCTGCGATGATCGAGCCCATTCCGGTATTGACGTTATGATCTTCATAAGTAAAAATATTTTTATTCTTTGCGATTTTCTTCAGATCATCTTCCTGAATTTGAGATATGGATGAGATATTCCAAACATCAATATCAATGCCTTGCTTTTTTAGGAGTTCATGAACTTTCAGCGCCTTTTCGACCATGACACCGGTTGCGATCAATGCAGCATCTTTACCATCTCGAAGATGATCAGCTGAACCGTAGCGGAATACATAGTTCTTTCCATAAAATTCATCTCCCTGCTCATCTGATATGATATCTGTGCCGGATCGACCTATTGGCACATAGAAATTTCCTGACATTGATGAGATAAAACGAATGATCTTATCTGTCTGGTTTCCATCTGCAGGAATAATAATTCTGAAGCCATATAAATTGCTCATTAGAGAGATGTAGTCAATACACTGATGGGTTTTGCCATCTTCACCGACATTCAGCCCTACATGAGTTGTTACGAGCTTCAGATTCGTTTTATTAATATCATTCAATCGTTGCTGGTTGTAGGTTTCATCAACCCCAAACACACCAAAATCAGAGAAGAAGGTTATGATATTTTCTTTTGACATCACACCGGCTACCACTGCGGTATTATGTTCCTGAATACCTCCCTGATAAAATTTGGCTGGATTTTCCTGTGCAAATTGAGATGTTTTTACAGAACATGCAAGATCACAATCAAAGACTGCGAACTGCACATCTTTGTTTTTCTGAGCCAGATCAGCAAGTGTTTTTCCGTAAGCATTTCTGCAGGCAACGGGCTTATCCTTTGAATAAAAAATACTTTCACTCTTCTGTATATGAGGATAATTCGGATGGAATATTTCTGGATCAAGAGGAACAAATCCTTCCCTCATTTTGATATATTTATCCAAATCGTTAGCTAAACCAAGCTCATCGAGTGCTTTACCACATTCATCATAAGTGAGGGCTTTTCCGTGAAATCCTTCATCATTTTCCATGAAAGAAACACCATGACCCATCACTGTATGAGCTATGATCACGGTCGGATTATCACTGGCATTTGCTATATCCAGAGCATCAAAAATTTCATTAAAATCATGCCCGTTTATCTCTATTACATCCCATCCGTCCGATTCATAATTAGCTCTGATATTTTGAGGCATCACTTCATGAACGCTGCCACTAATTTGGAGTTGATTATAATCCACAAATGCCGTGATATTTGAAAGATCATACTTCTTTGCAAATCTGCGTGCTTCGGTCAATTGCCCTTTCTGCTGCTCCCCATCACCCATGCATACATAGACATTATAATTCAAACCTTTTTGTTTGCCTGCTAAAGCAAAACCAGCTCCTGCGGAGAGTCCCTGCCCGAGGTTGCCTGTTGCCCATTCAATACCCGGCACATCGGGCTCTATATGACCTTCAAAAATACTTCCAGCTTTTCTGAAATATGCAATTGCATCATCAATATTGAAAAATCCGAAATGCCCGAGAACAGAATAAATACCAGGTGCTGTATGCCCGTGACTTATCACAACCCTATCACGTTTTTCATTTTTTCGATTTTCAGGAGTAATATTTGCATATGCATAGATAGCGAGATACAGGTCAAGTGAAGACATTGAGCCGCCCGGATGTCCGCTCTTCGCAATGCTTGTCATCTTAATGATATCACCTTTACAGATTTGGCTCAATTCGGTAAGTTGATCGATTGAAAATCTCAAATTCATCATAATGTCAGTCCTTTAAGTATTATTTCTTTCTGGTATTCAATGATTTCTTTGATACCTTTTTCTGCATATTTGAGCATTTTTTGAAGTTGTTCAGAAGTAAAAGGTGTTTTTTCGCTAGTTCCCTGAACTTCAATATATTTACCATTCTCATCCATTACAATGTTCATATCCACCTGCGCTGCCAAATCTTCATCATAAGCAAGATCCAGCAGAACAGTATCTTGAACAATCCCTGTACTGATCGCACCGATGAAATTATTGATCGGAAATTCTTCTAGCCACTTTCTTTCTCTCATGTATGAGCAGGCATCATATAATGCAATAAAACTACCGTTGATCGCAGCAGTCCGTGTCCCGCCATCTGCTTGTATGACGTCGCAATCCAATATTATTTGTTTGTCCGGTATCTGTGTTAAATCGAATACTGCTCGCAGAGAACGTCCTATCAATCGCTGAATTTCCTGGCTTCTTCCTTTGATCTTTCCCTGATATCTGTCACGCAGGATTCTCTTGTTTGCACTTCGCGGGAGCATATCATATTCTGCAGTAAGCCACCCGTGTTTAGCGCCACTTTCTCGTATAAATTTTGGTACTTTATGATCAACGGATGCTGTACAGATCACTTTTGTGTTGCCTATTTCAATAAGTACAGAACCTTCCGGATCATGAAGATAATTTCTTGTAATTTTGATTTCGCGTAGCTGATCAGCTTTCCTATTATCACTTCTCTTGTAGCTCATTGGATTCCTTTTCTTTATCCTGTTTTTCTTCGTTCTCTTTCTTGTTTGGCTTCACTATTTCTTCTATTAACTTCATAAAGGTTTGATCATCAATTTCCTTTTTAGTTGTTTGAATTTCTTTTATCTCTTGTGCGAGTTCGCCCGGTATTTTCCTTTCCAAGGATAAGGTTAATGCAATTGAGCTATTCTGTCCTTTTTCGATATGGTTCGTTTGAGTTCTTCCAGACAAAAATGCGACTATCTCCATTCCAAAGAGAATGGTAAGCCAGTTAAAATATAACCAGATCATGAATATTGGAAATGCACCAAGCGTACCATACACAGAGCGAACATTCGTAAAAGTTGCAATATACCAGTCAAAACCACCCTTTCCAATTGACCATATTATGCTTGTAAACACAGCTACTATAAGGGCATGGATCATTTTGGGATGCACTGGAGAAACAACTTCATAAAGTGTAAAAATAAGCAGTAGTATACCAAAATATGGAATTAGTTTTATGAAGATCCCGATCTTAATTACCTGGCTGATCACAGGTATGGAGGAGGTAACAAGAAGCGCAGCGAGGACAATAAATCCTCCTACAATTGCAGCGATGAAACGCTCAAAATCATGGAAAAAAGACCTTTTTTTCGGCTTCTTGGCTTGCAGAATTTTATCAAAAGTGTGCGAAATTGATTTGAACAGACAAAATGATGTTACAACGAGTAAAATGATACCGACAACATCGAGACCGGTTCTTCGGGCAAGCATATCATTAAAAACTTCCCTCAATACTTCAGCTGATTTGGGTATGAATGTCTCAAAAATAAAATTGAGAAACACGTCCTTGATCTTTACTACAGTAATATTCGGAGTAAATAGAAATATCACCATAATAAAAGGGATGAATGCCAAAAAAGTTATGTACGACAGACCTGTTGCTCGTAAAAATGCCTGATCGTCAGTAAAATTTGAATAGATTATTTTAAGATTTTGCCAGAATTTTATTAAACCCTTTTTCATACTCCTACTCGTATCGTAATATTTTTATAGGATCTGATCTACTCGCCTGCATAGCTGGAAAAAAGCCCGCCACAAAACCAACTCCGACTGATAGAACAAGTGCGATAATTATCATATTTGGATTTGCTGATGTTGGGGAAGATAGAAATTTTTCTAAAGCTCGAAGAAGTGCCAATCCCATTATAACACCGACAATCCCACCCAATAAACTCATAAAGGTTGTCTGAATCAAAAACTGAACAAGGATATCCTTTCTCTTTGCACCCACAGCCATTCGAACACCGATCTCACGCAAACGTTCTTTTACTGAGGCAAGACTGATATTTGTGATTACAATACCGCCAACGATCAAAGAAATTCCTCCAACGATCATAAGAATCAGTTGGGTGTCATTGGAACTCTTTTGAATATTTTCAAGTCTGTCACTGTTTGCCCGGACCTCAAAGATCTCTTCGCCGTTGCGTAGAGCTTTTAGAAATTGATTTAATCGTTCCTGGGTTGGTTTCACCATGTCTGATGAAGCAACCTGAAAATTTATCTCGTCTATTGGCTCGTCAGCAAATAGTTTTTTGAGCATTGTAGTAAGTGGAATGAAAGACTGACGATTAAGCCAATCCATGGGATTGTGACCTCTCCAGCCAGCTATATCCATCTTCTTCTCTTCCATTATTCCAATCACTTTAAATTGACTATTTCTAATTGTGATGTTTTTACCAAGAGCATTTTCTTTGCCAAAAAGAGCATCCTTAACCCTAACTCCAATCGCAATAACCCGGTTTGCCTGTTCTATATCAAATTCCGTTATGAATCTTCCCTCTCCAATATGGAAATTTTCTGCTTCCTGATATGCGGGGAAAACAGCATTCACACGAGTTGAATAATTTTTATCCTTATACTTCATCTGAAGCCATTTCGAGCTTTCAGGACTGAAATTCAGAAGATCTGGAAAATAATTTCTGATCAATCTCATGTCCTTAAGCGTTAGACGCTGATCATAAATTTGTGAACGCTCATCGAGGTCAAAAGTCCACTTCGTATCGATTGAAAGTTTGAGCACACCTCCACGTTCTTCGAGCCATCTAATGGACTGCTCACGACCTCCCTGCACAATCGCAAGAACAGCAATAATGGACATCGTGCCAAGGATCACTCCAAGCATTGTGATCAATGTACGCCCAACATTGTGAACCATATCAACGATGCCGAGTTTTATATTATAAAATATGCTCATGAGTTTACGACTTTTCCATCACTTAACTTGATAACGCGCTGCGTCATTCTCGCTATATTGTTGTCATGTGTTACAACGATGATCGTATGTCCCTGCTCATGCAGATCGGAGAAAATTTTCATGATACTGCCACCGGAAGTGCTATCCAGGTTGCCGGTTGGTTCGTCAGCAAGAATGATGGAAGGATTATTCGCCAATGCTCTGGCAATAGCTGTTCGTTGTCTTTCTCCCCCAGACAATTCCTGTGGTTTGTGTTTCAGGCGGTGGTCAAGTCCCACACTTTCAAGAACTTCAGATGCTCGTTGTTTTCTCTCTTTCTTATGAACTCCTGCATACATTAACGGCAGCTCAACATTTTCGAGTACATTCATGGTCGGTAGAAGATTGAAAACTTGAAAGACAAAGCCGATCTTGTTATTGCGAATCTCTGCAAGCTTATTGTAACTAAGATCGCTCACCTTTTCGTGATCAAGGTAATATACACCTTCAGTTGGTGTATCGAGACATCCCAAAATATGAAGTAATGTGGATTTGCCGGAGCCGGAAGGTCCCATAATTGCAGTATAAGTATTTTTTTCAATAGAAAGATCGATACCTGCGAGAGCGGTAACTTTTACCTTTCCCATCTGATAGATCTTCGAAATGTTCTCGATCTGTATAACTACGTTGTTATTCATTTTCTCCTTCTTATGCTCATAGTTCCGGAATTGTATATCTTCAAGTAATAGCTGCCGTCAAGATCAACCGCTTTATTAAGTTCCTGCATTAAATAAATATTTTTTAATTGCCTTTTATATACTTTTAAATGTGATTCAAATGGAAACCAGATATTTGCGATACATTTTGCTGCTTCTGAAAGAAATTTCTCAGTTTTGGATTTTGCCTTTTCCCATCTGTCTGCTTTGACTTTATTTGGAGTAAGGAAATAATAATCTATTAAAGGATCGTAAGATTTATTGATTCGATAAATAGTGTTATAAAGATAATCTTCAAGATTTGAAATGCGGTATCGTCTTTTACCCACATCTATCTGTAATTCTCCAAAATGCTTGCGCACGTCAGCTTCGTAGATCCTATGCGGTACTTCTTCGTAATCAAACCTGTATTTTCCATCAGTATGAAAAGGTTGGTGGAGATCAGCAATATAATGTGAAATAACTCCGAATTCAAAAACAAGTATTTTTACAGGATTATCAAGAATATGTTTCAGATAATAGCTACAATTAGGGTGATATATTAAAGAACCACGATTCTCAATCATATCCTCAATCAGCTCGATTTCTTTTATGATCTTCTTCACAACACTGCCGTAATGATAGCCGGACGGGTTTGGAGTGCAATTATAATAATGATTTGTCGTATCGCAGAACAACTTATCAGGAGCAATGATCCCGAGTTCGAAATATTCAGGATATACATTTATCAACTCAATAAAAAGAGGTGACATTTTTGTTAATGCAAGTTTGCACAGTTGTATATGAGTAGCGGGGTTCCATATCCAATTCATAGTGTTTTATCTTCGCATTGTTCGATCCATCTCGCGTTCGGCATCCCGAGCTTTGATCTTATCACGTTTTTCATAAGCTCTTTTGCCTTTTGCGAGAGCGAGAATTATTTTTGCTAATCCATTTTCATTTATAAACAGAGAAAGTGGAATCAGAGTATATCCTTTTTCGGTGATTTTTCTTTCTAACCTGTTAATTTCGTATTTGTGCATGAGTAATTTTCGAGACCTTTTAGGATTATAACCATAATTAAAACCTTTCTCATAGGGACTTATATGAAGGCTTTCTAACCAGAGTTCACCTTCTTTCACCCGGGCATAGCTGTCTGTAAAATTCACTCTTCCTTCGCGTATGGATTTGATCTCATTTCCAGTAAGGACAATGCCCGTTTCATAGGTTTTCTCTATGTAGTAATCCTTTGTTGCCTTCTTATTTTTGAACTCCATGCTTATTTCTTATAATATTCAATGATTTCCTGCAGAATTTTGGTAAGAGAGACTTTGGGTTTATAATTGATATCCCTTCCGGCTTTTGAGAGGTCGGGAATTCTTCTTTGCATATCCTCAAAACCTTCTTCGTATGCTTCTTCGTAAGGAATAAGTTTGATCTGGGATTTACTATTTGTGAGTTCTTTCACTTTTTTAGCCAGATCGTATATAGAAATTTCTTCACTCGTGCCAATGTTATATATTTGACCAATGCACTTCTCATTCTCCATAAGCTTCACAATAGCTTCAACAATATCCCCCACATAGCCGAAGCAGCGGGATTGTTTCCCATCTCCATAAACAGTGATTGGATGATCGAGCAGAGCTTGCTGTACAAAACGGGGGACCACCATTCCATACTGCCCTGTCTGACGGGGTCCAACAGTGTTGAAAAGACGTGCAATAACAACCGGCAATTTCTTCTCATGAAGGTATGCCAGAGCGAGAAACTCATCTATGGCTTTAGACTCTGCATAGGACCATCTTCGGATTGTTGTAGGACCATATACTCTCATCGCATCTTCTTTAAAAGGAAGCTCATCGGATTTTCCATATACTTCAGAAGTGGAAGCAATGAGTATTTTTTTCTTATATTTGTTCGCAATCTTTAAAAGAACCTCAGAGCCACCCACATTAGTCTCTATCGTTTGAACCGGATTATCAACAATGAACCGTACACCAACAGCAGCAGCAAGGTGGTATATCTGGTCGCAACTTTTTGCTAATTCATCTACTAACTCATGATTAAATATTGTATCGATATGCACTTCAAGATTCTTGTGACGATAGATGTTTTTTATATTTGCTAATCGACCTGTTGATAGATTGTCAATTATAACAACATAATGACCCATTTTAATTAGATATTCAGCAAGATATGATCCGATAAAACCCGAACCTCCGGTAATTAAAATTTTCATGAGTTCTCCTTATTCAATAAAAATTCGATTGTTCTATGTAATCCTTCCTCAAAGGGAATTTCAATGTTATATCCTAATAAATCTTCGGCTTTTTTTATTGATGCCAAAGAATGTTTCACATCCCCGCTCCGATCTTCATCGAATCGGGGGCTAATATCTTTATGAAGATAATCATTTATCATTTTAACAAGCTCCAACAATGTAGTACTGGTTTGACAAGCAATATTTATCACCTGTCCTGCAGCTTTGGGAGCTGTGCATGCAAGCAGATTTGCTTCGACTACATTTTGGACGTAAGTGAAGTCCCTTGATTGTGTGCCATCACCATAGATTGTTGGTTGTTTGTCCTCTGCAATAAGCTTGATAAATTTTGGTATAACAGCGCTGTATTGCGAGAAAGGATCCTGATTTGGCCCAAATACGTTAAAGTAACGAAGGCAGACAGTTTCAAAATTATATATTTTTGTATATATCTGGCAATAACGTTCGGCAGTATATTTTGATAATGCATAAGGCGAAAGCGGCAGAATGAACATATCCTCTCTTTTGGGAAGCTCTTCACTGTCACCATATATCGAAGAAGATGAAGCATATACTATTCGTTTCACATCAAATTCTCTAGCGGCTTCCAAAATATTTAATGTACCTAAAATATTAACATCATTCGTTGTTATTGGATCGTTAACCGAACGCGGAACCGAAGGGAGTGCGCCTTGATGTAAAATATAATCGATTCCACGTACAGCATCTCGTACAGTATGAAAGCTGCGCAGATCACCTTCAATAAGCTCGAACTTATTATCATTTTTGAAGTGAAAAATATTTTCTCGTTTCCCCGTAGAGAAGTTATCGAGAACACGAACCTCTTCTCCCCTGTTAAGAAGCTCTT
>JACNJG010000108.1 GCA_014382685.1 Candidatus Cloacimonadota bacterium | reverse complement strand
AAGGAACGGGATTATCCCGTCAGAAAAACACAAAACCTTGTCATTCTGAGAGAAGCGAAGCGCAACGAAGAATCTATTCTTCTAAAAAGTACCACAAACTACAATTATACTCTATGTCTTAAGAAAATAGACCCTTCGACGTGCTCAGGGTGACAATCCTTATGTTTCGTGAGAAGAATGGAAATTTTTGTATAATTTTCTAATAATCGGAAATCAGATTCTTTGATTCTCTCCACGTAAATATCTCCACCTGAGCACCACCGCAACAAAAGAAACGAGCATCAAAATCATCAAATGCAGTGCATATGTTTTTATGGATTGCCACCCTCCGCCCATGACGCTCAACTTTAAAAATCCATTGAAAAATGGAGTGGTGGGAATCGTACAGGAAAGCCACTTTATCGGAAGCGGCATTGCAGAAATGGGCCAGGAATACCCACATATCAAAAACAGGGGATAAGACGTGAACGCCATTATTTCCATGTACCTTTTCTGGCTATTGAAGAAGGACGCTACAAAAAGCGTATAGAAAAGTGCAGAGAACAAAAAGAGCACGCTCATGACAGCCACTGCAAGCAGGTTGCCTTTTATCGGGATTTCGAAAACGTGGAAGATAAGATAGAAGAAAATAAAATATTTACATATAAAAGTTACTTAATGTGTGCTCTTTTTAGAGACGGATTATAAATAGTCAAATCCTGTGAATATTTTTCATCTTTACGAAGTAGAAAATTCGAGTTTGCGTTTTCAATTAATTAAGACTATATTCTTTCTTTATACAGAGGTGTGTCATTTTCTTGACAGCATATTTGGGGTGGAGAAATGTTGTATCCCTTTTGACGCGGGGTGGAGCAGTTTGGTAGCTCGTCAGGCTCATAACCTGAAGGTCGTAGGTTCAAATCCTGCCCCCGCTACCATTTTTTAAAATTCATGGCGATGTAGCTCAGCTGGTTAGAGCATCGGAATCATAATCCGAGTGTCCGGGGTTCAAGTCCCTGCATCGCTACCATTTTACTGCCAGGAAGGCAGTTTTTTATTCCATGCGCGCCAGTAGCTCAGCAGGATAGAGCAACAGCCTTCTAAGCTGTGGGTCAGAGGTTCGAATCCTCTCTGGCGTGCCATTTCACCATTTTTCGGGTTTAAGAAGAATATCCCCACCAATTATTATTTTCTCTTGCAGTTAAAATTTTGTGTATTGTTCTTTTCTGATGTATAATTTCGCACCTGCAACTTTCCTCCCAAAATAATATTTTACCTTCTTGATAGTTTTCAAATATAAGCCACTAATTTAAATTATCGGTAGCTCAGCAGGATAGTCCGCCAGCCGGCGGATCTAAGCTGTGGGTCAGAGGTTCGAATCCTCTCTGGCGTGCCATTTCACCATTTTTCGGGTTTAAGAAGAATATCCCCACCAATTATTATTTTCTCTTGCAGTTAAAATTTTGTGTATTGTTCTTTTCTGATGTATAATTTCGCACCTGCAACTTTCCTCCCAAAATAATATTTTACCTTCTTGATAGTTTTCAAATATAAGCCACTAATTTAAATTATCGGTAGCTCAGCAGGATAGTCCGCCAGCCGGCGGATCTAAGCTGTGGGTCAGAGGTTCGAATCCTCTCTGGCGTGCCATTTTTATGCTTATAATAAATTGCTTATTTTATATCTTGACCACTCCAGCTTGTATTTTCCTATTTGTCATATGTTTACAAAAGTAATTTCTTTTTCAATTTTAGGTATCGATGCTATTCCTATCGAGGTTGAGGTTGACACAAAACACACCTCAATGCCCTATTTCACAATGGTCGGACTGCCGACGAATTCGGTCAAAGAGAGTAAAGACAGGGTTACCGCTGCAATAAAGAATAATGGGTACAAGAAGCCGGCGCGAGCATATACCGTGAACCTCGCACCAGCGGATGTAAAAAAAGAGGGTGTAGGATTTGATCTGCCGATCGCTATCGGTATGCTCTCTTCACTCCGGCAGATATATCCGGTTATCCTGGAAACAGTTGGGATGGTTGGAGAGCTTTCTCTTAATGGAGAAGTTCATCCGGTAAGGGGTATTCTACCAATTACTATTGCAGCAAAAGAGAGGGGACTGGAAGGGTTGATCGTTCCTGAAGATAATGCAAATGAAGCCGCTGTCGTGGAAGGGATTTCAATCTATCCCGTAAAAACCCTTGCTGAATGCATTGCCTTTGTGGAAGGGCGTGAAGCCATAGAGCCATTAAGTATTGACATTTCTATTCTTTTTGAAGAGGGACTAATAGAGACCATCGATATGTTCGACGTGAAAGGACAGTACAATGTAAAACGTGCGATGGAAGTTGCTGCTGCCGGTAGTCATAATATTCTTATGATAGGACCTCCCGGATCGGGAAAAACTATGCTTGCCAAAAGAGTTCCGACCATTCTCCCTCAGCTCACTCTCGATGAAGCACTAACAACCACAAAGATCCATTCTGTAGCAGGGAAAATTTCCCGCAAGCATTCCCTGATAGCAACCAGACCTTTCCGCTCACCACATCATACCATTAGCGATGTTGCACTCATCGGTGGAGGAAGCTATCCAAAACCAGGAGAAGTTTCTCTTGCCCATAACGGAGTGCTCTTTTTGGACGAGCTGCCGGAATTTAAAAAATCCGTATTAGAGGTGCTCAGGCAACCACTTGAGGATGGCGTTGTCACAATATCAAGAGCTGTTCAGTCGCTAACGTTCCCTGCAAATTTCATGCTTGTTGCCTCCATGAATCCATGCCCTTGCGGCTACTTCGGGAGTAATGTGGAAGGGCACACCTGTACCTGCTCCCCGACAATGATACAAAAGTATGTTTCAAGGATCTCTGGTCCACTTCTTGACCGTATAGATATTCATGTCGAAGTACCGGCAGTGAAATATGACGAGCTCTCAAGAGATCCAAAGGGGGAAAGGTCAGATATCATACAGGAAAGAGTGAATACTGCTCGGAATGCTCAACACAGACGCTTTGCTGGTTCAAAAAAAATCTACTCAAATGCTGATATGGAATCAAAACAGATACGAGAGTTCTGCCAAATCGATGAAGATGGTAAAAAGCTCATGAAGATCGCAATCGAAAAACTCGGGCTTTCCGCCCGTGCCTATGACCGCATCCTGAAAGTTTCCAGAACTATTGCAGACCTTGATAAAAGCGAAAAAATCACTCCCGCCTACATCAGCGAAGCAATCCAATACCGCAGCTTAGACAGGAAATACTGGGTATAAATGAGCTCAACAGAGATCATTCAGAAATTCGACTGGGGGCTGATGGCAACTCTTCTAATTCTTTTAGTATTCGGAGAACTTGCACTTTATAGTGCGTCTGTGCAGATAGTTGGCGAGAAGATAATTGTAAGCGATTATTATGTGAAACAGCTTATCTGGATAGTTTTGGGCTTTGCTGTTTTTTTCACCATACTATATATTCCCGACGTAATTTTAGATATGCTTATTGTTCCATATAACATCCTGATCTTTATATTACTTATTGTCGTGTTGCTCCTTCCTTCACTAAAAGGGGTTCACCGATGGATAAGTTTGGGAAGTGTCTATGTTCAGCCAGCTGAGTTTGCAAAGATCGGGGTAATATTCCTTCTGGCAAAAGTGTTTTCATCAAAATATATACCAACTTCCAAGATCGTGCTCTATGGCTTCCTCATAGCCATACTTCCGGCTCTTCTTGTGTTAAGGCAACCCGATCTGGGAAGTGCGCTTGTGTTTTTCGCAATCCTATTTCCAATGATGTATTTTGCAGGTGTATCTTTTTTTACTATATTTATTATTATCACACCGCTGGTAAGCATACTGGTGGGTTTCAATATCACCTATTGGATAATCTTTGATATATTTCTTCTTCTTGTGCTGATCTTCCGAAAAGTATCATTGCTCCCTGCAGGAGTTATTCTAGTAGGAAATGCTTTCATTTCATTAGTAACCCCATACATGTGGTGGACTCTGCATGAGTATCAGCGAAACCGCATACTTGCCTTCATCAACCCTAAATTCGACGTGCTCGGAAGCGGGTATCAAATCATACAATCAAAGATCGCTATCGGCTCCGGAGGTATTTTTGGCAAGGGTTTTTTGCATGGAACGCAGAAGAATTTGAATTTTTTGCCGGAGCAGCAAACGGATTTTATTTTCTCAGTGATAGGAGAAGAACTCGGTTTCGTTGGATGTTTTATCCTTTTGTTCCTTTTTGCAGCGCTTATCTGGCGAATTGTTATAATCATGAGAAAAATCAGGATCGATAAGCAAAGACTTATCATTGCAGGCATTCTCTCATATTTTATATTTCAGATAGTCGTGAATATCGGCATGAATATAGGGATCATTCCTGTTGTAGGAATCCCACTTCCTTTTATCAGTTACGGAGGAAGCAGTTTGCTTGTTAATATGGCTTCAATGGGGCTTATTTTTAAATATGCCAGGGAACGAAGTTTTGTGTGATGAAAATTGGTTAATATTTTTCTTGCATGATTTTTCACACACACAGGAAAATGTATAACTTATGAAAATAAAAAAATTATTTGATGACGCCCTTCGAGAACACAAGAAAGTTATCGACGGATTAGAAGCTTTTTATCCGGTTATTGAAGAAATTGCTTCACAAATGTCAGAAACTATTAAAAGGGGCAAAAAGATCATGCTCTGCGGAAATGGCGGAAGTGCTGCGGATGCACAACATATTGCAACTGAGTTCATAGTACGGTTCCGCGGAGATTTCAACAGAAGGGCTCTTCCTGCAATTGCGCTTACCACCGACACCTCGCTGCTCACGGCGTGTGCAAACGATTATGGTTATGATGAAGTCTTTAAACGCCAGGTTGAAGGGCTTGGGAATGAAGGCGACCTGCTGATCGGGATAAGCACAAGTGGGAACTCCCCGAATGTGTACAAAGCAATAGAATATGCGAACGAACAGAACATCCAGACAGTTTTGTTAGCAGGAAGAGATGGCGGCACGATCGCAGGAATTGCACAATATTCAATTATCATTCCCCATAAGAATACAGCCAGAATCCAGGAAGCCCATATTACAATTGGGCACATCCTCTGCAGGCTTACAGAGGAACTCATTTTTTAAATAAACCTAGATAGGAGATGAAATGGCCAAGAAAAAAGAAACTGATGAAAAATATCTCTATGACGCAAAGAAATTCTGTGTCCCGGTAACAAAGATCGGCAGCTTAGAGAGCATTCAATTTGTGATTGATGACTTTATTGTGAAGAAGGTGACCTTCTGTGTCGATGGCAGCGATGACCGCTGGGAAGTCTGGCGTATCGAAGAAGAAGGAGATTCTGATAAGATCAAGAAAAAGGATTATCCAAGAAAGCCAAAATTTTTATATATTAATGGCAAGAAGATCGATTATGGTCTTAAAAAATAAAAAGGAGAAGATATGTCTCTAATAGATGGAATTTTTGCTCGTGAGATATTAGATTCTCGCGGGAACCCAACAGTTGAAGTTGATGTTATGCTTGAATCCGGTTACTGGGGTCGAGCGGCTGTCCCTTCAGGTGCTTCGACCGGCGAGTATGAGGCAGTAGAGCTTCGAGATGAAAATGATGACCGATATAATGGAAAAGGCGTACGAAGAGCGATCAGAAACATAAATGAAATAATTACACCTGAAATACTGGGTATCGAAAGCGATAGGCAGGTTGAGATCGATGCAATAATGTGTGAAATGGCCGGATCACCGAACAAAGAAAAGCTCGGAGCCAATGCGGTTCTTGGTGTTTCTATGGCTGTAGCTCGCGCAACGGCACTGGAGCTTGAGCTTCCGTTATACCGTTATTTGGGCGGTACAAATGCAAAGACTTTACCTGTCCCTATGCTGAATGTGCTCAATGGTGGCAAGCATGCTGATAATAACGTTGATGTTCAGGAATTCATGATCATGCCACTGGGAGCTGAGACTTTTTCACAAGCGCTGCAAATGGCTACAGAAACTTTTCATGCATTGAAAATGATACTGAAAAATGGCGGCTATAGTACTGCGGTTGGTGACGAGGGTGGATTTGCACCAAACCTGGGATCCAACGAAGATGCAATTAAATTTATACTGAAGGCGATTGAAACTGCCGGATATCGTCCAGGAGAAGACATTTCTATTGCACTTGATTCTGCCGCATCATCTTTTTTCCAATCAGGAAAATATATTTTCAATACTGGAAAAACAGAAAAGCTCACAAGCGCCGAACTCGTGGGAATATACAAGGAGTGGGTAAGAAAATATCCCATCGTTTCCCTCGAAGACGGACTTGATGAAAACGACTGGAAGGGCTGGAAACTCCTTACAGATGAGCTTGGTGATAAAATTCAAATTGTCGGAGATGATATCTTTGTCACAAATATCAGGCTGCTGGACCGCGGTATAAAAGAAGGCGTCGCGAATTCTATTCTTATCAAACTGAACCAGATCGGCACTGTGACAGAAACACTCGACACTATCGAACGGGCAAAGAACGCAAGCTATACATCTGTCGTATCCCACCGATCGGGAGAAACCTGCGACACATTCATAGCAGACCTCGCAGTAGCAGTGAATAGTGGGCAGATCAAGACTGGCTCAACTTCTCGCTCCGAGCGTATTGCTAAGTACAATCAACTTCTGAGAATCGAAGAAGAGCTTGGTAAAATTGCACAATTTCCTGGAAAAAATCTCTTTAAACATACAAAATAAATAGATGATGGTTGCCCGAAGAAGGAAAAAATCCACCACCTGGCGGAGCAATATAACGATTTTTCTGATCCTTCTCCTTCTCGGGCTTGTATGGTTTTTGTTTTTTTATAAATATAGCGTAATCAAAATTTTGAGAACGAACTTTCTCATAAGCCAGAAAGTTGAACGCATCGACAAACTTGCACAGGAGCGGGAAGTTCTGGAAGAAGACAAAAAGAAACTTGAAGAACAGGATCCAAAGACAATTGAGAAAAAAGCCCGCGAATTAGGTCTTGCAAAAGAAGGCGAAACTATTATCCGCATCAAAAAAGAGAATGAAAACGAAAAAGATAATTAAAGGAAAGTTGCTATCATCCATTTCCCCTCTTGAGATTTTATATCTTGATCCTGGATTTTTTGTTATTTCTGAAGATGGCAAAATAGAGGAGATCAGCAAAGAAATGCCAAAGGGAGCAGGGCAGGATTCACAATTTTATGATTTTTCCGGCAAGCTGATTTGCCCGGGTTTTGTCGATATTCATAATCATCTTCCACAATTTACTTTGAGCGGATTATACAGGGGCAACCTTCTTGAATGGTTGAAGGACATCGTCTTTCCCGCAGAGGAACTGTTTTCATCCCCCGAAGTTGCAGAACTATTTGCAGAAAAATTTTTTCATGAACTGCTTCGCAGGGGCACGACAACCACGAGCTCGTATGTGACGAGTCATAAAGACGCAACTGAGATTGCCTTCCAATGCGCTGAAAGATCGGGCATAAGAGCATTTTTGGGTAATGTGCTTATGGACCAGAAAGCACCGGAATATCTCATTAAAGACACACGGATTTTGCTTCGGGATTCCGAAGAACTCATTGAAAAATGGGACGGATATGATGGTGGGAGATTGCACTATGTGCTGACACCACGCTTCGCTCTCACATGTTCCTTTGATTTACTGCAGGGAATAGGAAAAATCGCAAAGAAATATGATGTACACATCCAGTCACATCTCGCAGAAAGCAAAGCGGAGATCGAAGCAGTAATGGATATGTTTTCCGGTTTTGAAAATTATACCGATATCTATCTTAAGGCAGGTTTGCTGACAGAAAAAACCATTATGACGCATTGCGTCTATTTGAATAATGACGAGATAGAGACGCTAAAGAAAACAGGGACTAAGATCAGCCATTGCCCTTCATCAAACCGGTTTTTACAGAGTGGCATTATGCCGTATAGGAAATTAGAAAAGAGTGGAATTCCAATCGGACTGGGAACAGACGTAGGCGCCGGATACAGCTTATCGATGTTTTCTGAAATGAGGGAAATGATAGAGTCCTCAAAGACAATTCATTTCCTTGATCCTTCTGCAAATTATAAGCCCATTACATCAATTGAAGCATTCTATCTTGCTACACTTGGCGGAGCCAAAGCACTATCCATAGAAGATGAGACAGGCAGTCTCGAAAAGGGAAAAAGCGCCGATTTTTCTGTAATTGATATAGAACAGCTCAATGTATGTGATGAAGATTTTTACTCAAAACCTGAAGACCTTATTTCAAAATTAATATATGGAAATGGAGAGAATTACATCGAAAAAGTCTTTGTGCGGGGGAAACAGGTTTTCAGGAAATAAATACCACATCTTTGTTTAGAGAATCCACAAACCTTATTTACTTTATTTCCGCAATAGGTACTGAAAGTTAAATCTGGAGGTCTCGTAAAAAGTCACATGATTGAAATTTTAAGAGGTTTTGCTCAAATAAAGACTTGAATCGCAGCGAATGTAAAGACCCTGAGAAATAAAAAGCAGATTTCACGGGTTAAAAGTGTGATTCGAGGATTGACACATTCTCGCTTCATGCTTCGCTACGAAGCAAGTCTGTGGAAATGTTTCCAGATTAAAGCCGACAGAGTCGGCAACTCCAAATAAAGGGGATTGTCATTCTGGAGCGCAGCGAAGAATCT
>JACNJG010000068.1 GCA_014382685.1 Candidatus Cloacimonadota bacterium | reverse complement strand
ACAGAAAGTTTTTCCTTCTGCTTGCCGTATGCTTTGATAATGAGCTCAATAGAATTAAGTGCAACCCGCGCATCACCGCATGCATAATCAGCAAGAAAATGAAGTATCTTGTCATCGAACATTTTCTCATATTTCTGAATTTCACTGTGAGGGTGGGAGAAACATCTTTTTATGATGGTGTAGATAGCTTCTTCATCGAGCATCTGCAGCACGATAACCTTGCATCGTGAAAGGAGAGGAGCGATCACCTCGAAAGAAGGATTTTCTGTGGTTGCGCCGATCAACACAATAATTCCCTTTTCCACAAAGGGCAAAAAGGCATCCTGCTGTGCTTTGTTGAATCTGTGTATCTCGTCAACAAAGAGAATGGTTTTTTTATGAAAATTCCGCAGATTGTACTCTGCTTCCTTCATAGCATTGCGTACTTCTGTGATCTTGGCAAGCACTGCGCTGAAAAAGATGAATCTTGCATTAGTCTTGTTCGCAATGATCTTTGCAAGAGTCGTTTTACCTGTTCCGGGAGGTCCCCAGAATATGAGCGAAGTGAGTTCATTGTTCTCAATAATATTTCTGAGGATCGTGTCCTTTTCAAGTATTTTATGCTGCCCAACGAACTCATCCAAAGTTTGAGGGCGCACACGCTCTGCCAAAGGCATGTCCTTATAATCGATCTCTTTGCCAGAGTGAAAAAGCTCTTTATCCATTCTTTAAATACTCTGTTTTATATAAATAGTAATTACCCAGAGCAATACTTGTGAATTTCCCGCTGTTCATGAAAGCATCGAGTTCGTTCTTTTTTATGAACGTTATTTCTTCGTGCTCATAACCGTCATGGGCAGTGTTGATCTTCTCAGCTACTTCTTTTGCAGATAATGATGTTTTTGAATAAAATACCAGTTCCGGCTTGAAGTGAATTGTATCCCGAATTAAACCAAGACAAACGCAATTTTCAATATCTTCTTTTGTAAGAGATCCTTCTTCAAATAATTCTTTGTATAAGATTTCGAAAACTGATAGCGTGCGAGTTTCACTCTTTTCAATTGAAAACTGCCCCGCAATAAGATGCCACAGTCCTTCCCCGAAATAGATGTTTGTGCTACGTTTTACAAAAACAAAATACTCATCACCGGTTTCTAAAAATGAGCACAAAGCAATTGCGTTTGATAGGTAGGATTTCCCATATACCTTTGCAAGCTCCGGATGATAAAAGTTCGTTCCCATCAGCTCCTTGAAATTGGTCTCGGATACATATACGATCAACAAATCATTCTTTATTCCATAGTTTTCCAGACGGTAAATGGGACCGTTGAAGAGCAGCTTGTTCTTCTTCTGAGCTTCTTGCATTTCATCTTTCCAAAGTATCTCGATAAGTGCAGTTGTCTTTTCATTATAGGAAATGGTTCGTTTGGTGTGTACGATCTTCAGCTTATTTCTTGAGAATATTCCGGATGCTAATATTTCAAAGGGTTTCATAACTGATTGAGAAATGAAAGAGGGAGATGCGTGTCAATTTATAAATGTTCTTTACGCAGTCTGCTGGCAGGAAATCCCATTTGATTTCTGTATTTTGTGACTGCGCGGAGTGATACTTCAATTCCCTGTTCGTTTAAAATATTCACGATCTTCTGATCGCTGAGGGGCTTTTTCTTATTTTCGGCATCGATAATTTTCTGTATTTCTTGTTTGATGAGTTGGGATGAGATTTCGCCAACTTTGCTGGTGAAGAACCACTTCATAAGATACACGCCGAGGGGTGTTTCTATATAATAATTATTTACAACTCTGCAGATAGTGGAAACATCTCGCTTGATCTTCTTTGCCACATCCTCGTAAGTCATTGGCTGCAGCACTTTTTTCCCTTCGCGGAAAAATGCCGATTGCTGTTTAATAAGTTCATCGGTGATCTTAAGAAGCGTTTCACGCCTCATCCATAATGCCCTTACAAAGTTCTCGGCAGCAAGGAGTTTTGATTTTATATACCTTACTGCACTTTTTTTATCTATGCTCTGCCTAAGGATTTGCTGTGCATACTCTTTGTTAACTGATATTTCCGGAATATAGGTATCATTTACAATAATCTCAAGATCGCCATCGATTTCTTTCACAATGATATCCGGCTTAATATATGAAAGAGTCTTGTCGGTCACCCTGCTGCCGGGTTTGGGGTCAAGGTGACTGATGATATTTTTGATTGTAACAAGTTCTTCGAGTGTAATGTTGTACTTCTTTGTCAGCATATCCAGTCTATGATTCTGTAAAATATCAAGATCGTTTTCAATGATGGAAATAATGACAGGGTGGTTTGCGGTTTCCTCGTCGAGTTGTGCAAGCAGGCATTCCACAAGATTACGGGCGCCTATTCCGCGAGGATAGATATTCATGATCATGCGATGAATATGCTCCGCCCGTGCTTTTGCAAGTTCGTATAATTCATACAATTCCTGAAAGGGTGTATCGAGGTAGCCGTTCTTGTCCAGATTGTTGAGAATGGAATCTGCGAACTCATGTTCGATTGAAGTGAGGGGTAATTCTCTAACCTGTTGTGTGAAATGATCCCAGATATTCTCTTTTGAGGTTTCGTACTGCTCATTCTCAGGTGAGGAACGCGATCTGTCCTGACGTTCATACTCGAATTGTGCATTGGTCACTTCATCTATATCATTGAGGATCTTGTTAAGCTGCTGTATTTGGTCGGCAAGGTCGCCATCGTCATCTATATTTTGTAAGTCCTCGATCTCGTCCGTTAGATCCGGTATGTCGTATTGTTCGTCATCCGAACTGAGATCTTGTAGGAATGGATTAATGCGGAGTTCTTTTTTCAGCACCATTTCCAGCTCCTGAATGGGCTTCTGGATAAGTTCAGCAGTGATAAGCATCTGTGGGGAGAGCTTCTGCTTCTGCTGCATCTGCTGCGAGGTTTGTATTCTGGCTTTCATCCTGTTCATAATTCTTATTTCTGATTTATTATAGGAATTGTCAATAATTATTTTTTGGAATTTTTATAAAACGGAAGAGGGAGGACGGAAAATGGAAGAATGATATCTTTGAGCCAGTAAAAAATATCGTATACAAAATGATAAGAATTTTACGAACAGCCCATCAAACCTTCGCAGACTATGAGATATTAAATCCTTTCTACGATAAGAAGAAAATCTATTTTACGAGTAATTCCATAAATTTGAAATAAGCTTATCTTTTTATTATTGGGAATAATTGAAACAACCTCTCCTTCTAAATTATTCAGGAATTGCTCCAGCTTGCTCTGGTCTTTATCCATGTTGATCTCAAATTTGTGAACTCTGTATTTCATGTATGCCACTTTTTGCTTTAATTTTTATTCTGCATCTGCATCTAATTAATTTTGTCTATTTTGCATGTCAATAAATACAATTATGAGAGTGAATAGTACAGGCACTCAACACGTCAAATGAAATGCAGCGATCTTACTTTGAGAACTAAATCTCCAATTTGGATTGCAGTTCTTTCTTTGGATGAAATGTTCCAATAATAATAAATGGATTTGGAGCTCTAAGTTGATTTAGTTTAGTTGTACCAAGAAAAAAATACAAATCCTTAGTTTTTGCAAAGTCATCCCAATATTTTTTTCTTACATCATCGCAAGCGGCATGTTCATCACCGCGGTTTTTCTCAAAACAATTCCAGAATAAAGCGCCAATCTCCCAATCTTCATTCATTAATGTGGATTCTTTTCCATTTACATCACAGAAGGTGTAGCTAAACTTGTATGGGAGCTTTTTTACTATCTCATGAGTGCTTTTTTTATCAAATAATCTTTCTTGCTCAAGAGTTGCTTTTTGTTTTTCACTCCACTCCTTTTCAACAGGTTCGCAGACGAAATCTATAATTTCAGCAGGTTTAAAAACTGCCAGGGAAGTATATATTCCCTTGGTTTTTGATTTTGTAATTAATGAGGACATGTCATCATAAACATCTCTGAGGACAATTTTCTTTCTCCCAGCCCAGTTTCCTTCTGTTCCCAACTTTTTATGAAAAATAATCACATCAGCAGCATCTATGTTTCTCGGGCTATAACTCTCAGGGCGAAAATCACTTTTGTTTCTAACTAAATCCATTTCTATCCATTGATATTTTTTATATCGATGAACATAATCAAGTTTTCTAAAGGGAATTGGGTAAATTCTAATCCAATTGCCATCCTCGTCAAAACCAGCCGTACAAACAAGTTCGTCATATTTTACAGATATAGAGGGATATGTTTTAACGGTAATTAGAATCTTTCTTTTTGACATTATAAATGTTTTAATGGAATTGTTTCGTCTAACGAATGAACAGCATTTGCAACCCGTGTCCGATGACATCGCCTAGGAGAATATTCGAAACATGTCAATGCAACACGATTGTAATTATTAAGTAAATCAATAATGAAGGTTATTGCCTTAATTTGCTGATGTAATACGGTTTTTTCATAATCTTGGAATAACGAATCATAATCGCATTGCGTTTTTAGATTTTGTCTTTTTCTTGATTCAATACCTAATTCCGGTAAGTGGATATATTTTATATTCAACGTTTCACAGGCATTTTGTAATGTCTTTTTTGAAAATCCGTATTTCATGCTTAGCGGATTTTTTCTCACATCACACAGCACCTTAATGTTGTTTTGTATTAAAAGGTTTAAATATATTTCTAACGTTCTTCCCTCGTAACCAATTGTAAAAAGACTTGTTTTTACATCGTTCGGTTTCAATTTATTTATTGCTTCCCCCTCTTTAACATCTAGATATTTTTCAGCAATCTCACTGTTAATTGCATAATATGGATAAGTTAAATAAATTTCTCTTATTAATTCTTTTGTTGAAAAATTATGGTATTTGGTTCTGAATTTGGTTAATTCTTTTCTGTCTAAGTCATTTAATGTTGATGCAAAGTTCATATCGCATGAAGTAATTTTCCAATTTTTTACATCCTCCAAGAATCCGTCTTTCATCAAGCGTGATTTGTCTGCCATTGCCTGAAATGAAAAGCATCCAAACCTATAGGGCACAAAGTCATAATTTTTTTTTACTTGTCTTTCTGTAAATAGAAATAACAACTTTTGAAAATGTGTTGCGCTTAGTTCACCACCGAAGGACTGAGTTATCGCCAGTAAAACTCTTTTTCTGTAAATCAATTTCATTTTTTTATCACGCTAAATTTTATCACTAGCCCTGCTAATATTTTATGGGGCTTTTCAATTTAATTAATAATGACTATATAAAATCAGGACATTAACAAATTTAAAAAATTATTTATTCCTTCGGGTGTCAACAAATATCTTTTGTCTGATTTATTTGCACTCAACACGTCAAATGAAACGCAACGATGATGTGTTTCCCAGAATCCTGCATATCATTAAAGATATCTACAGCATGAGATGTGTCCTTGCAAATAAGCTCGATGCCGTTCCCTTTGCAATAGTCATTCACATCTTTGTGGATTTTCATCAGTCCAAATTTGCCTGTACCAATGACGAGCACATCGGGTTTTTCTTCTTGCAGGCAGGGAAAATCTGCAAGGGTTAAGAGGTGTGAGCGTCTTCTCCACCAATCCGCATGCACTTTATTTTTACGAATGATCACATCGTGGGTGTACCGGATTCCGTCTATGACCATCTTTCCGAACTGGTAGCTTTCGATTCTCATAAATCCTTCCAAATAAAATGGGTATGAATGTCAAGAAAATGCATACAAAATTTGACAAATATATGGGGATTAAAATCTTTATTCTTACTATGTTATTATATAGAATGAAAAGGGAGCCATAATGGAATTAAAAACGGTGAAATTAGTATTTCCAGAGGGGTGCAATATTATACTGGGGCAATCTCATTTTATTAAGACCGTTGAGGACGTTTATGAGATCATGGTGAATTCCGTGCCGGGCATCAAGTTCGGGCTGGCTTTCTCGGAGGCGTCCGGTCCATGCCTTATCAGAAAAGACGGCACCGACGATGAACTCATCGATATCGCAGTGAAAAATCTGGAGAATCTTGCTTCTGGTCATTGCTTTTTCATTGTGATGCGGGATTCCTTTCCCATTAATGTGCTGAACGGGCTGAAACAGTGTTTCGAGGTAGTGAATATCTTTTGTGCCTCTGCAAATCCGGTCGAGGTGATCGTTGCAGAATCCGAGCAGGGCACGGGTATTCTCGGCGTTATTGACGGCTTCTCTCCAAAGGGAGTTGAGTCCGAAGAGGATGTTGAAAAACGAAAAGAATTTCTTAGAATGATAGGATATAAACTCTGATGAGACTTTTTCTTGCAATCGATTTTCCTGACGAGCTGAAAGTGCGCATTGCACGCAATGTCGAGATATTGAAGGGCTACATTCCCAAAGGGATCAAATGGGTGGACAGAAAAAATTTGCATGTGACCTTTAAATTTCTCGGCGATGTGAACGAGCGTATTTTGGAAGACCTAAATGCACCCATTGAAGGCATTACCGGCAAGTATTCTCCTTTCACGATTTCCTTTAAAGATGTGGAAATAGTCCCCAATCCCGAACGTCCTCGCCTGATCTGGTATGACATGAAGGATGACACAGAGTCTGCATCGAAGCTTTTCAAGGGCGTTGACCTGGCATTGTATGATCTGGGTTTCAGTAAAGAGAAACGCCCATTGGCACTGCATACCACACTTGGTAGAGTAAAATTTGCACGAAAGATCGAATGGGAGAAAATTTCCTCAAACCTGATACCTATAGATGATATTGTTCAGTGCGGGGAGCTCGCTCTTTTCAAGAGTCAGCTCACACCTTCAGGTCCGATATATACAATTTTAAAAACCTTTCCATTAAAAAAAACAGATAAAGACGGAGGTAATATATAATGAAAAAGGAAAATTACAAAGAATCCTTAGTTACTGCAATGGGACAGATCCGCAAAAAGTACGGCGAGGGCTCGATCATGCGGCTTGGTGAAGGTGCTCGAATCGATATTAAGACCATACCTACCGGTGCGATAAATCTTGATGCTGCACTTGGTGTGGGAGGAATTCCCCGCGGAAGGGTCTCGGAGATCTACGGTGAAGAAGCATCAGGTAAAACCACACTGGCTTTGCACATTGCAGCCGAAGCCCAGAAAATGGGCGGCGTGATCGCCTTTATTGATGCTGAACACGCACTGGATCCTTCTTATGCACGAAAGCTCGGTATCAATACTGACGAAATGCTCATCTCACAGCCGGATACTGGCGAGCAGGCACTTGAGATCACAGAAACACTTGTGCGAAGTAATGCAGTTGATCTTATCATTGTGGACTCTGTGGCTGCACTGGTTCCTCAAGCAGAGATCGAAGGTGATATGGGCGATACCCATGTCGGATTGCAGGCACGTCTTATGTCGCAGGCGCTGCGAAAGCTCACGGGTGTGATCGGTAAATCAAGCTGTGCACTCATCTTCATCAACCAGACCCGTATGAAGATCGGCGTCACTCCTTATATGAATCCCAGAACAACAACCGGCGGTGTGGCATTGAAATTCTATTCTTCAATACGCATCGAGGTCAAATCTGGACCCAAGATCAAAACCGCTTCAAATGAAATAATCGGTAATGTGATCTGGGTGAAGATCGTGAAGAACAAGCTTGCTCCTCCCTTCCGTTCAGTTCAATTCGACATTATATACGGAAAGGGCATCTCCTCACTCGGCATTCTTGTAGATGAAGCTGTGAATGCGAATATCATCCAGAAGAAGGGTTCGTGGTATTCTTATGAAGGAACTCAGATCGGTCAGGGTAAGGATCAGGCAAAAGATTATCTGCGTGAGAATCAAAAGGTCAAAGACCAGATCGAGAAAAAGGTGAAGAAGGTACTCGGCATAGAAGTACCCCCGAAAAATGAAGATAACAAGGATAAGCAAGAGAAAAAATAGACGCCTATTCGATATTTTCATCGATGATGAGTTCAGTTTCTCGGTCTCATCAAAGAAAGTATTACAAAAATTCGGGCTGGAACAAGGGCAAACCTTCCAGCCCGATGACTTTAATAAGCTGCGTGAAAAGATAGAATTCTTTGAGGCAGAGATCATACTTCTGCAATTCCTGGGATACCGATTCCGCTCTAAAAAAGAGATTTTAATAAAGCTCACAAGCAAGAAAATATCCAAATCAACTATTGATGCGCTTATTGCAAAATATGAGGCGAAGGACTTCATCAATGATGAGAATTTTGCGGAATCCTACATCCTGGATCTAATTACCCATCATCCGCAAGGGAATTTTGCCATCAAACAGAAATTAAAGCAAAGGGGTATCTCAAACGAGATCATTAAGCGGTTAAGCGAGGAGTATCTTTCAGGCGAAACTGAACATGAGATGGCAGTTAAAGAGCTCTCAAAACGCAAAACAAAATTTATGAAATTGGAGCCCCGCGAACGCCGAAATAAAGCGCTTGCATTTTTGCAGAGAAAGGGATTTTCCTATACCTGTGCAAGGGAGTGTATTGAGGAAGTATTGTTTATAGAGGAAAGTTAAAGTTGTATCTGGACAATCCAGAACCCAAAAGGAAAATATTAATCAGCAAGAAAGACAATAATTTCTAAATCCAAATTCCTAATGTCAAATAAAATTACAAAACCACAATGCCAAATCATACCAAAACAAAATCAAAGTAAAACTTTATAAAAATTGCATTCCCAAATGTCCCGAAAGCTTTCGGGA
>JACNJG010000042.1 GCA_014382685.1 Candidatus Cloacimonadota bacterium | reverse complement strand
CTCCCGGCTAAAGCCGTACTCCTCTTGATAGAGGAGATTTTTCCAATTAACAAAATATGTCGTGCTTCACGCTCCTCTCTCTTTTATCACGCCGGAGTAAAATGAAGGCGGATCGCTCATCGCTCTACGCTCTTCCAATACTTGATTTCCGAATAAATTAAAACGAACCTACAAAACTTCCAAACTCCTCAAATGAATTTTTTTATGAAGATGATGGCTGAGATAAGTTCGAAAAATCGTATTTATAGTTTTGGTGTCCTGCTCGGTAATTTCAAACGATTCCAAATCGTGAAGGTTTTTGAGTGTAAGCAGCAATTTTCTGGTTGATTCGTTGATCTGAAAATGCTCTGTTGCAGCATGCTTTTTTGCACAATTACTGCATATAAATCCATTATGAACAAAAGATATCCCGTTAAAGAGTTCACTGTTTTGAAGTCCGCAAACCTGGCATTGACTGAATTTCAGAGAGAATCCAAGAAAGCTTGCAACACGCAGCAAAAATCTCCAAAAAATTAGAATATGATTTTTTTTCACTATCGGAAGATATTCATAAAATTGAGTGAGAAGTATATAGAATTTCTCGTAATCATCTTCCTCGAACATAAGCTGAAGGTATAACTCCGCAGCAGCATGCGCAAGTACATTCATATTAAGATCAGAAGTAAGCAAATTATGATCATTTATGAGCGAGATCTCTTTTAGCAAAGAAAGCGTAGTATCCTTTTTGTAAATAACGATCTCATAATTTCCAAGTTGCTGGATCAGTCCGTAATATTTATTCTTAGGATTTCGAGTGCCTTTGGCTATCACACCGACATGCCCGAATTCCTTAGAAAAAAACTGTATGATCTGGCTGGTATTGCTGTACTCGGTAACTTTCAGTGCAAAGGCATCACACTTCTTGATTCGCTGGCTCATCTCACGATTATTCGACGGTCACGCTCTTTGCCAGATTTCTCGGCTGGTCAACATCGAGTCCCCGCAGCACTGCAACATGATATGCAAAAAGTTGAAGCGGAATTACGGTCAGAAGCGGTGTAAGTGCAGGAAGTGTTCTTGGAACAAAGATAATATCATCAGCAAGATCCTCCAAGCCATTACTCGGCTCATTGGCAATAGCTATGATCTTTCCCTTTCTTGCCTTCACTTCTTCCATATTATTGACTATCTTCCCATATACAAAATCATCAGGAGCAACAACGATAACAGGCATATTTTCGTCGATCAAAGCAATGGGACCATGCTTCATCTCAGCTGCAGGATACCCTTCTGCGTGAATGTAGGAAATCTCCTTAAGCTTCAGTGCACCCTCTAGAGCAACTGGATAATTGATTCCTCTTCCAAGATAGAGTGCGTTCGTAGTATCTTTGTACTTTTTTGCAATAGCCCGAATTTCATCATTCATATTAAGGATCTCACCAACCTTTCCAGGTATCGATTTTATTTCCTTAATATATTGGGCACCATCCTGTGGTGATACAATGCGCATTCTTCCCAGCAAAAGAGCAAACAGGAATAGCACTGTTATTTGAGAAGTAAAAGCTTTTGTGGAAGCAACGCCGATCTCTGCACCTGCATGAATATATGAGCCAAAATCAGTTTCACGCGCAATAGAACTGCCTACTACATTTGTGATACCCATGACTTTTGTGCCGCGTGCCCGCGCTTCTCTAAGCGCAGCAAGGGTATCTGCTGTTTCGCCGGATTGGCTGATCACGATCACAAGAGTTTCCGGACTTAAGATCGGATCGCGGTATCTGAACTCAGAAGCATATTCGACACGCACAGGTACTTTTGCAATCTCTTCGATAAGATACTGCCCGACCAGTCCCGCATGCCATGAGGTTCCGCAGGCAACAATGCAAATATTCTTTATATTGTTCATCTCATCGATGGAAAGGGAAATTCCTCCAAGTCGAGATGTGTTATATATGTCCATAATTCTACCACGGAAAGCATTAGCTATCGTAGTCGGTTGCTCGAAGATCTCTTTCTGCATAAAGAAATCATACTCACCTTTATCGATCATGGAAATATCCCAATTAATCTTGCTTATTTCTCTCTGAACTTCGTCATCGGCAATTGTCTTTATTGTGAAATCATTAGCTGATATCTCTACAGTTTCATCATCCTGAAGATAGATAACACTCTTTGTATGCACGACCAATGCGGCAGCATCGGAAGCGATAAAATTCTGCCCTTCCCCCACACCGATAATGAGTGGACTTCCTCTGCGTGCAGCATAAAGTTTATCAGGAATATCCCGATTAATGGCTGCGATGCCAAGGGTTCCTTCAACCTGTTTGAGCATCATACGCACAGCATTATGCATGTCTTTGCATTGAATATAGAATTGTTCGATAAGATGAGCGATAACTTCAGTATCTGTATCGCTTACGAATGTATGCCCCTCTCGCTCTAGTTTCTCTCGAAGGACTTTATAATTCTCAATAATCCCATTATGTACAACTGCGATCTTTCCAGTGCAATCAATATGAGGATGTGCATTTAGGGTTGTCGGTTCGCCGTGTGTAGCCCAGCGTGTGTGTGCGATACCCAAATGGGCTTCGAAATTCACTCCTTTTGGAATCGACTGCTCCAGCTCAACGATCTTGCCTTTTTTCTTATGAATAACAAGCTCATCATCCGAATTTATGATAGCAATTCCTGATGAATCATACCCGCGATATTCCAGACGTTTGATGCCTTCGATCACAATTGGAAGCGCCTGTTTATTTCCAATATAACCAACTATTCCACACATGACTACTCCTTTTTAAAAATGTGCGATGCGACCTGAATTCCTTTTTCCTCGTTCACAGTTTGAAGAACAAAAAATCCAGCCACAAAGAAAAGTGCAATACTCAAGATAGCCAGCCGCTGACTGTGAAGTATCAGCACGAGCAAACCGTATAACAACGGTCCAATAATTGCAGCAGCTTTGCCGCTCACTGCATAAAATCCAAAAAATTCTGCATGTTTATCTTCAGGTGTGAGAAGTGAAAACAATGACCTACTTGCAGACTGGCACGATCCGATCGCAATACCTGCCAGCAAACCGACTCCATAAAATTGAGTTACACTTGTGCAGAAAAACGCCCAGATAACCACTGCGATCCAAATAAGCAATGTAATAGATATTGTCCGTTTTGCGCCAATTCTATCAACAATAAAACCAAAAATAATTGCGCCAATAAAGGAAGTGATATTTGCCAGTACAAAATAGATAATAAGCTGCGAACCGGTCATGCCGAAGCGCTGCGCTCCGTATATCGCTGCGAAAACTATAACAGTTTTGATGCCGTCATTATAAATAAAAAATGAGATTAAAAATCTGGAAAGCTCTTTCAAATCCTTAATACGATGAAAAGTATTTTTTATGCGCTCGTAACCGACTTTTATATAGTTTACATTTTGAGATTGTTTATTTGTTTTAGATTCTTTCAAAAAAACAAATATTGGAATTGCAAATACTCCGAAGAATACTGCGATCAAAGGGAAAACGAGGGAAACATTGGTTTCTATGAACAGGTAGGAAAGAACAAGTGCGCTCAGTCCGCCGAGATAGCCGATCCCCCATCCCAGACCGGACACCTTCCCAAGATTTTTCTTTGTTGTGATCTCCGGAAGAAATGCATTATAAAAGACATTCCCGCCCTCATAACCGATATTTGCGATCATAAAAATCAGCATACCCCACATCACAGTACCAGCGCGGATAAAATACAATAATCCGGTAAAAAGCACGGAGACGTAACAGAAAACAAAAAGGAATTTCTTTTTTGAGCGTGTGTAATCTGCAATTGCTCCGAGGATCGGTGAAATAAGAGCAACAATAAGCATGGAAAGACTGACAGAAAGCCCCCAGAGTGAATCTCCAACTCCCTCTTTTCCAACGACTACAGATTTGAAATACACACTGTAAACAACCGTTACTATAACCGTTGTAAACGAAGAATTGGCAAAATCATAGCTGATCCAGCCGAGTATGTTCTTTTTCATTTTAATATAATAAGAAGTCCTTCATTTAAGTTAAAATCAATTACCATTAAGGCGCAAAAATAATCCTTTATTTGATTTAAGAATACCGAACACCAATTGGAGATTTTAGATTTTTTTCACTTCTTAAATCTTAAATCGTTAACCCTATTAAATGGCAAAGCCAAATCTTCGATTTATTTAACAGGGTTAATCATAATTCGATATTCATAAAACTAAAAGTTACAACTAAAATAAAAAAAAGCCCTCTATGAAAAAGGGCTCTAAAAAGTTGATATTTACTTATCCTGCTGAAGATTCTCTATATATTCCAACTGCTGTTTTGCTTTGTAGTAGTTCGTTGAGGTTTTAAATTTCTTCACGATGAGATCGTAATAGTCATTTGCTTTTTCATACTCATCGGCTGTAAAATAATGCTCTGCGATCATAAATGCGATCTGAGGAACATTGTAGGAATTGGAAAATTTCTTTATCACACGGGCAAGATACTCATAGTAGGCATCATCACCCTCACTCAGTCTTGTGCATTCAGCAAGCCCCATCCATGCAGCTTGTTTGAGCAGAGATTCGTGAATTTTGGACTTCGCTTTTTTGAAATACTTCTCAGCCAGCTCTACGTCGGGATCACTCTTTTCAATATTGATCTTACCAAGATACAGGTATGATAGTTCACTATATTTTGAGGAACCGTACTCATCAAGCACTGCAGAAAAAGCTTCTTCGGCTTTATCCATTTGATCATCTTCATAAAGTGCAAGAGCATTGTCGAACTGCCGCAGTGCAAGCTGATCCACTTTGCCGGAACGCGATGTCATCGCAACGACTAAAATAATGACCACTATGAGCGCTGCAACGCCGAGGGCAACCTTTTTCCAGTGATTTTGGACAAATTCCGTGAAGAGCAGTGCAGTCGTCACAAACTTATCTTCTTTTATGTTATGATGTTTATGCCGTTTGATTTTCTTTGCCATTTTAACTTTCCTTCATGATTTTCAATAGGACACTTATTTTGATACTGATTTTATTTGTCAAAGGATAAATATCCAATCTTGTTATGAGTCGGTTCGGGATTTTTTATTCCATGAAAAAAGATGAAGCTTTCCCCCGATTCCTACAATCGTGATGTATAAGGGCTGCAAAATTGCCCATAATGGAAAAACTGAAAGAGATTTCTTGTTCAAATCAAAACGCTTGATACCCTTTTGCAGAATGACATATTCTCCTATTGCTTTCAGCAACCACGCACTCGCAGCATAAAGAGGTATGAAAAAAAATCCGACTATGATAAGCACATTGAGGAGAAATACATCTGCAAGATAGATATAAAAATCAATATTCAAAGAAATTTGAGATCTTTCATTGGAAGCCCAGCGTGTGCGTTGATTAAGAAAATTTCCAAGTCTTGTTTCTGATTTTGTGAGTGCATGGGTCTCTTTACCAAATGCGAAGCGTATCTCAAAACCTGCATTTTGAATGAGCTGCATAAGAAGGACGTCATCACCGGAAATATGTCTTTTTATGGTTTCGTAACCCTGCACTTTATTAAAAGCTTCTCTTGTGAATCCTAAATTCTGTCCGCTGCAGGAAAATGCTTTATCTACTCCAAGTGCACCTGCGGCTGCAAAAAAAAGCCCGATCGTATCTATATATTCATACTTTTGGAATAAGGTTGCATCCTTCCACTTTGGAATAAAAGGTGTGGACAAGCCCGCAACCATTCCCACTCCTCTTCCAAAATATCGCACCATGCCGGAAATCCATTGATATGTAAGTACACAATCTGCATCGGTTGTAAGAATGATCTCTCCTCTGCTTTTTTGTACTGCCTGAGCAAGGGCTTTTTTCTTGCGGGAAATCACTTCATCAGAAACAGTTACAGGAAGCAAGATCAAATTATCACTCTTTTTTTGAAAATCCTTAACTATGCGGGCAGTATTATCGTCAGACCCGTCATCTGCTATGATGATCTCATATTTATCTTCCGGGTAATCCTGATTGATGAGAGAAGTGAGGAGTTGAGGAATTGTGCTTTCTTCATTTCGAGCTGCCACAACCACTGATACAAAGGGCTTGGCATTCATTGCTGCAGTGTATTTCCGTCCCATTCCTCTATAAAATATTCCGAGATAGATGAGATAATAGAGAAGAAGGACACTTAGAATAAGTATGAGAATGATCATTCGGTTCGGCGTGATCTAATACTTTTCTTGTACCGCATTGTGCGGTAGTATTCGTCCATATCTATATAAAGCGTATCTATGCTTAGGTCCTGATAACCAATTGGCTCGAAGTTATAACCCAGACTATCGGAAAGAATTGTCGGCTCGGTTCCTCTTATAAATATTTCGTCAGTGACTTCTTTTTCAAATGGTTGTGCAAGCAATCCGGTCTTCTCGGAGATCGTAACATGTATGATATTATCGGGCACGTGAAACTCAAAAAGTTTTTTGTTCACGATCGCTTCACCTGTAGAATCTTTTGGTGAGTTGTTATATACTGCTCTTTTCATAATATAGGGCCAGGGTGGAACCGCAACATAGGCGCCTGCCTGTCCTTTACCAAGAGTAATATTGTCATCAAATCCAACCCAGATACCGAGTACAAGCTGAGTGGTATAGGCAATGCACCAGGCATCCTGAAAATTATCGGTAGTTCCGGTTTTTCCTGCGGCAGGCAGATAAAATCCACGCCAGCGAATCCCGCCGGCAGTTCCCCCATCCACAACGGACTGCATCAAGCTTGTCATAAGATAGGCGATCTCCTCGCTAATGACCTGTGAGGAATGAGGAAGATGTTCCTCAAGCATTTTTCCTGTTTCATCATCAATTCTTTTGATGTAGATAGGATCAATACGTTTGCCGCCATTTGCAAATGGGCAGTAAGCAGAAATGAGTTCAGCCGGATAGACCTCTGCAGAACCAAGTGAGAGTGCCGGGAATGGATATAAGGGACTATCAATACCGAGCCGTTCCGCATATTTTATCACCTCATAAGGAGTAAGGTGCATGAACATCTTTATCACCGGAATATTCCTGGAATGCTTGAGCGCTGTACGCAGCCGGGTTAAACCATAAAATTTATCAGCATAGTTCGGTGGTTCCCAATGGGTAGTATCATTTTGCAGGAACACAAATGGTAAGTCATTTATCATTGTTGCAGCGGTATAGCCATTAGCCATTGCAGCAGTATAAATAAAGGGCTTGAATGCAGATCCGGGTTGACGGCGCGCCTGCTGCATACGATTGAATTTACTATGATTGAAATTTCTGCCTCCGATCATCACACGAACATATCCCGTATTCGGCTCGATAGCGAACACACCTCCCTGAACATATTTCGTGTCAATATCAAAAGTGTCGGCAGGGAATTCCTCATATTTCACATCATAGTTCAGCTTGTTCTCAAACTTAACAAGATGATCATTCATAACTGAATCCGCATAGCTCGTCAAATCCGGATCCAGGGTAGTGTAAACCTGCAATCCACCATTATACAGCATAGAAGTGCCGTATTTTTGCTCGATATATTTCCGCACATATTCAAAGAAATAGTCGGATGGATCCTTTGCTTTTTTCCGTGTTTTGATCTCCACCGTGTCATAATATGCCTTGTAATATGCGGTATCATCTATGAAGCCCAACTCATACATTTGAGCGAGGACAAATTTACTTCGCCGAACAATCTCGTCATAATTCAGACGCGGGTTAAGATATGAGGGTGCTTGTGGAATTCTTGCAAGAAGCGCACATTCCGCCAGCGTGAGGTCTTTTGATGACTTCCCAAAATAGTTTTGAGCTGCGGATTCCACGCCATAATTACCGCCGCCAAGATAGGTTTTATTGAGATACATCTCGAGGATTTGATCCTTGGAAAAGGTTCGCTCGATCTTGAAGCTGAGAAGCGCCTCTTTGATCTTCCTGTCCATGGATTGTTCGAGCGTCAGGAACATATCCCGTGCGAGCTGCTGGGTAATGGTACTTGCTCCTTGTCGAATTCTTCCCGTAGTGAAATTTGCTAAAACTGCTCGTGCGATGGATGCGAAGTCGATTCCCATGTGATCATAGAAATTTTCATCTTCCATTGCTATAAAGGCATTGATAAGTGTGTCTGAAATTTCAGATAATGGCACGCTTCTTCGATGTTCGCTGGCGAATATCTTTATAAGATTGCCATCTTTATCAAACACTTTTGTGCCGCTCATAAGCTCGTATTCTTCGAGCTGCGAGATGGGAGGAAGCTCAAGACTATAATGATAGAGCAAGCCGGCTATAAGACCTGTAAAGAATAAGCACACACAGATCACAATGAACAAAATCTTCCAATATTTTACTTTTTTCATACGTTACATTTTTTCGTAGTATTCCACTGAACTGTCAAAACTTAATCGAATAATATTTACAATACTTTGGCAATGTCAACCTATTTTGGGATGGAACCTTGAATACCCCCAAAAATATTTAGAATCATAACGCTTCTGACTTTTATTACGGAATATTACTAATGCGAATAGAAAGAAATAGGATATAAACATAATAGCTAAAAACATTGTCACACTGATGTTCTCTATCACAGCGTCCTGTCTGGGCGTCCTGTCAAGTCGTAATGAAATGGAGACTGAAGTGCAACGAAGCTGGAGCGCTCCACGCTTAACGCTTTTCGACGCTGAAAGTTAGCGAAGCCTCACAACCTTTCCTAAAAATCCATCATCATCGCTTATCTTATACAAGTACACCCCGCTTTTGACGTCCTTTCC
>JACNJG010000073.1 GCA_014382685.1 Candidatus Cloacimonadota bacterium | reverse complement strand
TTTTTCGTGTCATTTCGTGGTTAAAATTCTTTAATGCGTTAACCAGCCCCAAAAACCTTGACATCAAAGCTCTTACACAATGCAAAAGTCGCATGGAAAATAATGAAATCACCTTTTCCGATATAGCTCCACTCGTTGATGAAGGTCAGTATTATTGTAAGTGGGAAATCGACCTTCCCTTCAAAATATATGTCACTATTACCGGACTGAATGATACTTCGAAAGTCTTTCTGAATTTCAGGAAAAAAGCAGAAAAGAGCTGGAAGCAAGTCATTATGATCGCTGTTGAAAAGAACCGATTTGATGCAGCAATCAAAACAAAAGAAACGGGCTTGTACGAATACACTTTTGTTGTTGAAATGAATGGCGACAGCATTACTCATGAGCGAATATATGAAGTCTATTTTGATCGCCCTCGCGCACGTTTCGCAGCATGGTATGAGATGTGGCCTCGCTCGCAGGGAACAGTTAAAGGCAAAAGCGCAACCTTCGAAGATATGATAAATCGTTTGCCCTATGTTCACGATCTTGGCTTTGATACGATATACCTTGCACCGACCTATCCGGTTGGCAGAACAAATAAAAAAGGTCCGAATAATTCACTCCAAGCAGGTCCGGATGATCCGGGCAGTCTCTATTCTATCGGCAATGAACATGGAGGGCATAAAGCGATCAATTCTGATTTCGGCACGATGGAGGATTTTCATCGTTTCATAAAAGAAGCAGATAAGTTCGGCATTGAATTAGTCCTCGATATAGTATTTACGTGCTCGCCGGACCATCCCTGGATAAAGCAGCATCCCGAGTGGTTCTATCATAATCCAGACGGCACAATTAAGTATGCAGAAAATCCACCTAAAAAATATGAAGATGTGCATCCGCTGAATTTTGAATGCGAGAATTATCAGGAATTGTGGAACGAGCTTAGAGATATTTTCCTTTTTTGGATCGATCAGGGAATTCGTACATTTCGTGTGGATAATCCTCATACAAAACCGGTTAAATTCTGGGAGTTGGTAATTCGGGAAATCCATGAAAAAGATCCCGGCGCGATCCTGCTTGCAGAAGCATTTACAGAACCCAAAATGATGAAGCTTCTTGCAAAAATTGGCTTTACGCAATCATACACATACTTCACCTGGCGCTACAACAAACATGATTTCACGGAATATCTCACAGAACTCACCATGACAGATATGCAGTATTACTTCAGGGGAAATTTCTTCACCAATACACCTGACATTCTTATGCCCTTGCTTCAGGAAGCCGGAAGACCTGCATTTATGCAGAGAATTGTGCTGGCGAGTACGCTTTCATCCGTGTACGGAATGTATAATGGTTATGAGCTTTGCGAAAATAAAGCAATTCCGGGCACAGAAGAATACCTAAATTCTGAAAAATATGAATACAAGGTATGGGACTGGGACAGACCCGGCAATATTAAATTCTATATTAAAAAACTCAATCAGATACGCAAAGAAAATGCCGCGCTGCATTATTATCGCAATCTGTCTTTTTATGATTCTTCAGATGATAACATACTCTTTTATGGAAAAACTTCCTATGATAAAGAAAACACAGTCCTCGTTGCGGTCAATATGGATGCATATAATGAGCATTCATGCGTGCTGCACTTGCCCTTAGAGAAATTCGGCATTCATGATGATGAAGAATATACGATCGAGGAATTGTTATCAGGAAAAACCTTTACACATAAAGGGAAAAAATTATCTATAACATTACCAAATGAAGATCCTGCATGGATTTTCATCATACATAAAAAATATTAGAAAGGTTCTTATGAAAGTTACATTTATTTCAAAGGAATATCCGCCAAATGTATATGGAGGCGCTGGAGTGCACGTCCGATATCTCATTCAGGAACTCCGCAAAATGATAGATATTGAAGTAAGAAGTTTTGGCGATCAGGACATTAAAGAGGAAGGATATTGCGTCAAAGGATATTCATCACTTGGCAAATTGGAGGGCGATCCACGAATCAGCAAAGCTCTTGATACACTTGGAATCGACCTGTCAATAGTTAATGATTTGATGGATTCCGATATTGTACACACTCATACATGGTATGCTGCTTTTGCCGGATTTCTTGCTAAAATCCTGTATGATAACAAGTTCGTGCTCACATCACATAGCTTAGAACCGCTTCGTCCATGGAAGGAAGAGCAGCTCGGTGCCGGCTATAAACTCAGCAGTTGGGTGGAGAAACTCGGTATCGAAAATGCAGATAGAGTTGTAGCAGTTTCCAAAATGATGAAAGCCGATATCCTCAAATATTTCAATATCGATGAGAAGAAGATCAAGGTCATCTATAATGGAATCGATATAAATAAATGGAAGGAAACGCTGACCGACTACACGCTGAAAGAATATGGCATCGATGAGGAATTTGTACTTTTTGTGGGAAGAACTACCCAGCAGAAGGGAATGATCTATCTCATAGAAGCAGCGAAGGATATCAAAGCAAAAGTTGTGTTCTGCACAAGTGCACCGGACACTCCTGAAATCGAGCAGATGATCACAGAAAAAATGAAAGAGACCACGAACACTCTCTGGATCAACAAACTACTAAAAGAAGAGCAATATATCGAATTGTACAGCAACGCATCGGTCTTTGCATGTCCATCAATCTATGAGCCATTTGGTATCATAAACCTTGAAGCTATGGCGTGCAAGACTCCTGTCGTTGCAAGCAAAGTTGGAGGAATAAAGGAAGTTGTCGTGGAAGGTGAAACCGGATTTTTCGTTGAACCTGCTCAGCCCAAACAGCTTTCAGAAAAGATCAATAAGCTGTTGGAGGACAAGGCATTAGCGAAGAAATTTGGAGAGAACGGACGGAAAAGAGTTGAAGAGTATTTTGACTGGAAAATTATTGCAAAGCAGACAAAAGAGATGTACGAGGAATTGCTAAAAGAGAAATAGTAGAGTTTTCAATGAGTAACTACAAACTTGATTTAATTGACATAATTTTGCGCACATCGTGTTTTTCTTTGATATGAAATCGTTGCTTTCGAGAGATATATGAAAAAGATATTACTGATTTTTCTCACCTTGATTGTGGCTTTTGCACTCATAGGATGCAAAAGAACTGAAGAAGGTAAAACGATCGTTCATCTCTGGCATCAGATGGAGCCGGAGAAGAGACCCATTCTAAAGAAAGTCATAGAGGATTTTGAGCAGAATAATCCGGATATCGAAGTAGTAGTTCTTGCAAAGGGAACCGAGGAATTACGAACAGGATATCAAGCGGCTGCAGCTTTCACAGGCGGAGGTCCGGAACTTGTTTACGGTCCAATGGATCAGATCGGACCTTTTGAGGTGATGAAGTTAAAAAACAGCGACGAGAGCATCATCAAACCAATTGAAGATCTCTATCCTGAAGAATTATTTGATAAATTTGTTGATCAGGGTTTGGTAAGATACAAAGGGCATATATACCAGATCGCAGACCGGCTTGGCAACCATCTTGCGCTCGTTTATAATAAAAAATTATTTGAAGAAGCAGGATTGACCGAACCCCCCAAAACGATAAATGAGCTTATAGAATTCGGACAGAAATTGACAATTGATAAAAACGCTGACGGTAAAATCGACCAATGGGGACTTGTTTGGAATTATACTGAGCCATTTTGGTATATTCCGTTCTTTGGAGGATATGGAGGAAAAGTTTTTGATGAAAATAACAATCCGGTATTAGATACTGAAGCTGCCGAGAAAGCATTTCAACTTATTCTGGATATGCGTAATAAATCCAAGATAATGCCTCCTGAATGTGATTATGACATTGCCGATAATATGTTCAATCAAGGCAATGCTGCAATGATCATAAACGGCGATTGGTCGTGGAATAAATATATTGCTTCACCTCATGTAGATTTCGGTTTGGCTCGCATTCCTTATGTGGAAGAAACCCAGATGTGGTGCTCTCCAATGGTTTCTGCAACCGGATATTCTGTGAACAGTTCTGCAAAGGGTGAGGTTTTGGAAGCAACAAAACGCGTTCTGGAATATCTCACTTCAGAAGAAGTTCAGGAACAATTTGTAGAAAAATTCAAATCCATTCCCAGCTTGAAATCACTTCAGGAAAGACCTGCCATTGCAAACGATCCGGTAATGATGATGTCTGCTAAGCAGATCGAGGTGGGACAGCTCATGCCCATTATTCCCGAGATGAGAGCTGCCTGGGATGCGATGCGTCCTGCACTTCAAAATGTCATTGCAGGAGACATGACTCCGGCCGAAGCAGCAGAATACCAACAGGAACTCTGTGAGCAGAAGATCGCTGCAATGTATGAGGGCTCAGAAGAAGGTGTTGAGAAAAGGACTGCATTGGCTTCAACCATTTTTACTATCCTTGGAATTGCACTTGGTTTGTATTTTACATATCTGCTTGTATTCAAATTTATCCTTGCATTGATGAGGAAGCCGAATTCATTTGAAACTCAAAATGCACGATTCGCAGTTATCATGGCAGTTCCCGCATCGGTGATCCTTTTTGGTGTGGTCATATATCCTTTCTTTTATAATATCGTGCTCTCATTCTCCAACATGAATATGACGAATGTGAATTCGTGGACCATTATCGGTTTCGGGCAGTATGCTAAAGTTTTTGCAGAAAAAATATTTTATTCGGTTTTCTTTAAGACGGTTGTCTGGACAGTTGTGAACGTTTTCTTTCATGTAACTCTGGGTGTATTTCTTGCAGTGTTGCTCAATCGGCATTTACCCGGCAAATCGATCATTCGGGTACTACTCATTCTGCCTTGGGCTGTACCGGAATATATCACTGCTTTGACCTGGCGCGGAATGTTCATGTATGATACCGGTGCGATCAATCTGATCTTGCATAAACTTGGAATACCTGCGGTGCACTGGCTCTCCGGGGCGACAACTGCTTTCATTGCCAGTATAATGACAAATATTTGGCTCGGTGTGCCTTTCATGATGATCATTGCAATGGGAGGATTACAGTCCATACCAAAAGAACTTTATGAAGCAGCAGAGATCGATGGTGCATCTGCCTGGAAGAAATTCTGGAGTGTGACTGTTCCGCTGCTCAAACCTGTCATGATCCCTGCGATCACATTGGGAATTGTATGGACATTTAATAAACTTACAGTGATTTGGTTGGTCACGAATGGCGGTCAACCCGCAGATAAATCTCATATACTTGTTTCCTATGTGTACAGGGCAGCATTTAATCTATATCGCTACGGATATGCTGCAGCATTTTCGATGATCATATTCCTCATTTTGGTGGTGTTTAGTGTGACATTCTTGAAAAAATCACAAGTGGCAGATAAGGCATAAGGTGAAGCTATGAATAAAACAAGACATTGGTATCAATATGTAATTATCTATTCGATCTTACTTCTTTTTGTTGCGATCTCTATTTTCCCGATCCTGCGCGTTTTCACGATCTCATTACGTCCCGGCGACAATCTTCTCAACACTTCACTGCGAATTATTCCAGAGGATGCAACATGCGCGAATTATGTGCAGCTCTTTACAGAAAAGCCCTTCCTTACATGGATAAAGAATAGTTTGTTGGTCACTTTAGCGGTTACAATCATTGGTGTTGCTTTATCTTCGACTGCCGGGTATGCCTTCTCGCGATATAAATTTCCCGGACGGAAATCAGGTTTACTTGCACTTCTCGTAACGCAGATGTTTCCGGCAACGATGCTTTTGCTTCCTTTATATATTATGATCTCCAAGCTTGGACTGGTTAACAGTTTTCTCGGATTGATCGTCATGTACAGCGCATCGGCTCTTCCTTTCTGCATCTGGCTCATGAAAGGATATTACGATACGATCCCGCCCAGTCTTGAAGAATCTGCAAAAGTTGACGGCGCTGGAAAATTCTATGCTTTCTGGAAAATTATTCTTCCCCTCGCATCTCCCGCTCTTGTTATCACAGCACTTTTCTCTTTCATGGCTGCGTGGAACGAATATGTGGTTGCAGCACAGGTTTTGTGGTATGAAGATATGTTTACTATTCCCCTTGGTTTGAAAAGTCTGCAAGGCAATATGACCACACAATGGGGTATGTATGCAGCAGGAGCTTTGATTATCAGCGTCCCTGTTATAATTGTATTTTTAGTCCTCAGCAAATGGCTCGTTTCGGGTTTAACGCTGGGAAGTGTAAAAGGATAAAAATGAAATTAATAATAAAGGAGTTTTACATGAAAAAATCTCTCTTAATTCTCGTGATGATTCTTGCGCTTGCAGGTTCTCTGCATGCAGCAATTGGTTGGAGTGGCAATATTTGGCCCAATTCCTATACCGATCATACAAATGGACTTGATATTACTGTGTACTATCAAATTTGGAAAGATGGAGTGACAAGCCTACCTGGGCAGGGAGATAGTATTTCTGCAACGATCTATTACAAAACCCAGTCACAAACTTCGTATACTTCAGAGCTTATGACTTTCAATGTTGATATTGGCGACAATGATGAATATTATGGAGTTATTCCAAATTCCATTTTCAATACCGGTGATACCATCTTTTTCTATTGTGAAGGATATGATTCTACTGACGGAACATTTTCCTATGGCACAGATCAGAATGGAGCTGGTCCTTTTGATGTGAACAATCCCGGCGAGTACTATATCATAGCTGGATTAAATCAAGATGTGACTGTGACTTTTCAAGTTGACATGAGCGTTGTCGGACCTATTGAACCGGTTTCTGCCGCAGGATCATTTAATGGCTGGTCACCGGGAATAGATGTACTCACAAACCAAGGTAATGACCTCTATGCAGGAGACATACTGTTTGCTGCCGGAACAAATCCAAGCCAGGAATACAAGTTTGTAAATGGCGGAAACTGGGAAGATCTGATCGGCAATCGAACACTTACAATTGATGATTCCTCGCCAACAATGGTATTACCTCCCGTATATTTCAATGATATTCCACCAGATGAAATCCATGTTACATTTCAGGTTGATATGTCTGTGCAGATATTCAATGGCTGGTTCGTACCGGATGTTGATACTTCATCTGTGAGCGGCTCGATGAACAACTGGTCAAAATGGGAACTGATCGATGTAGATGCTGATGAGATTTATACAGGAGAATATTCATTCTACGGTAGTGTCAGCGATGTGATCGAGTATAAATTCCGCATCAACGATAATTTTGAGTTATACGGATTGCCCAATCGAAATTTTACGATCGATGACACTATTACAACAATACCTGTTGTGTATTATGATGATTTCAATCCAAATCCTCCTACCAATCTTACTGCAACGGTTAATGGCACTGACGTTGACCTTGATTGGGATGCTCCTGCAACCCGTGATGTGAATTATTATAACCTCTACCGCGATGATTCGGTTTTTGCTCTGGTTTATTCTCCCACAACAAGCTTTACCGATACTTCAGTACCTTTGGGTAGTCATATTTATTATGCCACAGCATTCTATTCGGAAGGCGAATCGCTTCCTTCCAATACTCAATCTGTTTTTATAGGACCAAATACTCCTCCAGTTGCAGATGCGGGAGTTGATCAAGTTATGATCGAAGAGGACATAGTATATCTTGATGGTTCCGGTTCTTATGATCCTGACGGACTTCCTCTTACCTATCTTTGGAGTGCGCCTGCAGGAATTGAGCTTTCTGATTCAACAGCTGTTGATCCAACTTTTATAGCCCCTCAAGTGGACGAAGATACTGAATATATTTTCTCTTTAATAGTATTTGATGGAGTATTATACTCCGATCCCGACGAAGTTGTCATTACTGTGCTGAATATTGTTCTTCCTATTGCTGATTTTGAAGCATTCCCAACCACAGGTTCAATTCCACTGGAAGTTACATTTAATGATGAATCTTATCCGGATATTATAAGCTGGGAGTGGGATTTTGGTGATAATGAGACAAGTGTATTGCAGGATCCTATTCACACTTATGAAACTGCAGGCACCTTTTCTGTAAGTCTGACAGTAACAAATATATTCGGAACAGATACCATTACAAAAGTAGATTACATTCATGTCACCTCGGTTCCTCTTAATCCTCCCACCAATTTGATTTATGCAGTAAATGTTAATGATGTTATGCTTGATTGGGATGCTCCCTCATCAGATACTCGTAATGTAATCTACTATAAAGTTTATCGTAATTACGAAGTTATTGCTGTCGTTTATGTTCCGACGACCGCTTATGCTGATATGAACCTTCCTTTGGGAGAATATGACTATTTTGTCACTGCAATGTATCCGGAAGGTGAATCCGGTCCTACAAATATGATTACGGTAAATATCATAAATAATCCTCCTGTTGCAGATGCAGGTCCTGACCAGACAGTTAACGAAGGTGTTTTTGTTCAGCTTGACGGATCCGGCTCCTATGACCCGGAAGGGCTTCCTTTAACTTATTTGTGGACGGCACCGGTAGAGGTCACCCTTAATGATCCGACAATTGTTGATCCGAGCTTTACAGCACCTCAGGTTACACAGGACGAGGTATTCCCGATCGAGCTCATGGTGTATGATGGAGATTCATGGTCCGCTCCGGATACTGTATTCATTACAGTCATCGAGCTTATGGATACGGGAGATGAACAACACAGTTATGAAACTGCACTCCATGCAAGTTATCCAAATCCATTCAATTCTTCAACAACGATATCCTTTTCTCTTAAGGATAATTCACATGTTGAAATAGTGATTTACAATGTAAAAGGTGAGCGGGTATCTACTATAATGAATGAAAGTCGCGATTCCGGAAT
>JACNJG010000066.1:5405-8765 GCA_014382685.1 Candidatus Cloacimonadota bacterium | reverse complement strand
CGCCGCACACGCAAAACATTATCCTCACATCTGCCAGAGACCCGGTGGTCTTTTTGTGTGTATCCATCTTATATTTCCTCTTATGGCACTAAAGATGTTTATTAATTATTACAAAAAAAATCGTCTAACAAGTAAATGCTAGACGATAATATACTAAACGATTATCAGGATTTCTTTATACCCCATTTTTTAAAAAACCAGATGTGCCATAGTAATGGGATTATGCTCCAAAAATTCCATATTAAGGATTCTCCATGTATGAACCGTTGGGTAATTGTGTGAGAATTTCCCAAACCCCATCCTCCAAAATTGACGTAATAATAGAAACAATAGTTAGCCACCGCAAGTATTAAAACGACAACAGTTCTAAAGAAAAAAGCATTCCATGAATCCTTATTTTTAAATGGTGTAATGTCATCAAAATAGTGATGATATATTAAAAAAGGAAATAAGAAAAATCCGGCAATTTCGGCACTATGATACCAGAGAAAACGGATTAAATTATCTGTTTCTGCGAGGTGATAAATGGTTTCTTTTGGCATCCATAATGGTATTATTTTGATACACAATAAGCCGATAACATACCCTAATGTTATTACCCCCGTCAAGGATAATAGTCCTTTCCATGGCTGGGGTAATTTAATACACGACCAGGGTTTTCCTCTCCAGACATTGGCTGTCATAAAGAGAACAACAATCGCCCATTCCCACCAGCCAAACACCCAATGAAGGTGACTTGTTCCGCTAAAGTTCCACCAGGAAGCATTAAATCCAAATGATGTTCCTAATTGTTGAGAATAAACTGATCCCCAGAATGGAACAATTAAAATTGTGAAACAAAAGAGAGTGAATAAAGATCCCCATCCTAATCCTGCAAAACCAGCTCGCGGCTGTTCTAAGTTGCTGGGGAGAACGGGCCACCCTTCAAATAAAATAGGGATTGTCGGGTATGTGAAAAATCCTATTAACACAAAGCTTACAATAGCGCTTTCGGCAAAATGGTTTTCTGTCATGAACTTCAGAGATATAGTTACTCCGTTTGGAAGAATTGTTTTTCCGGCGCTAGCTACTTCATTAAGATTGACCTGACTGAGAAAATTAAACCCTAATCCAAGTATCCGATAAAAGACAATATGGATTAAAAAAAATGTTAGAATAACATTTAGAATGGTTAATATTATTCCCTGCCACGGTTGACTCACTTTCGCTAAAGGCCAATTATCGAATGATAAATGTTGCCATAAGCCAACGAGGATCATCACAGCCAAATACATTACAAATGGATAGGGAAATAAATTTACGGGACCTCGAGAATCGCTAAATGTGAACCAAAGACATAATGCAATTAGAAAAAATACAACCCAGGCAATAAATCCGGTTCTTAAAGACCCTGATCTTGATTTTGACATTTCTGCGTCCTTTATTTTTTTTGAATTTAATTATTTAAAATTAATGAAGCTTTCTTGTCTGGCTTATCAAGCTTGTCAATGATGTTATGTTCATTTCATGCATACATTCAGTTTAAAAGAAAAGCAAGATGACCCGCACGCCAAACATTATATTTCCAAAAAACGTAGTAGTTCTTCCATATAGAGGTGTGGGTTATTGATAGTTTTCAACTGAATATTCTTCATTTTTCCTTTGCGCTCTTTGCCTGCCGAGCCGAAGTTTTGCGAAGGCTGGCGTCTCCGTGTGAACTTTATTTTTTTTCACGCAAAGGGCACAAAGAATTTCGCAGAGGACGCTGAGAATTATTAATAATAAATCATTTTTCTTCTTTGCGTTCTCAGCACTTTCTTGCATCTTTGCGGTCTCTGCGTGAACGTAATCTTTTGCTCGAAGCGGCTGTTTAGCGGTCTAATCTGTTTAGTGCAAAAGTATAGGCGCCGATCGCAGTAGCAGTACTGGTGCCGAGCCGTGTAATTCCCACTCCAATTTTTTTCTCTTTATTATATGAAACTTTTTTATTACTGAAGGGAACATCTATAAGCGTGCTTCGCTCTTGCAGAAATTCCTCCAATTCCTTTTCATCCATCAGATTGAAAACCTTCATCTCAAGCCGACCTATTTTCTCATTATCAAAAGAGCGGAATGCAGTATTCATCTCCTTGATGAGAGAGGGCATGAACAGCTTCCATGCGCCCGAAAGTCCGCCGCCTATCACGATCAGTCCGTCTATAAGCGTTGCTGCCTGAGCAAAGGCATTGCCTGCAGCTCTGCCAAGTTCTTTATACGCTTTTGGGGCTGCTTGTTTATTTCCCTCTTTCATACCCATTCCAATTTCATAAATTTCTTTTGTCGAAGGTGTTACATCCGGAGAAATATCTGTTTCTCTTGCATAGACTCTTTGAACACCTTTGCTGCTCACACTCTCTTCAACGGAATAATCGGGATAAAGATGATTCCACATGCGGTTGATCTCCGCCTGTGCAGAATTGTCACCAATTAGAAGCTCTCCGTGCATGACAACTCCTCCGCCAAAACCCGTGCCGAAAGTGCCTCCGATGAGATTGTGATACCTTATGGAGCTGCCATTCTTTTCTAATAATGAATTTATATAGGGTAAAAAACCGGCGACTGCTTCTCCAAAAGTAAAAAGGTCTGCGTCGTTATTGATAAAGGTAGGAATCTGGAATTTTTCCTCGAGCATGGGTCCAAGAGCTACGCCACCACGATATGCAGGCAGGTTGATAAGATTGCCGATTATGCCGTGCTTATAATCTGTTGGTCCGGGAAATCCGAAGCTGATCGCAACCGGAGTTTCTGAAAGTTGTTCCTCAATCTGAGAAAAGCCCGAGATGATATTTTTCAAACTTTTGTCGAGGTCATTCCCGCAGGTATCAAGCTGAACTGGAGATACGATCTCTTTCTCACCACGAATTGCAGAAAAGCGCAAGTACGTGCCGCCTGCATCGAGGGTCATGACAATTCGTCGGTCTGATTTATAACGTTTCATGGCTTCTACAAAAGTTCAGATACTATATTGGTAACTTTTTCCAAAAATTTTTTATCCTCATCAGTAAAAGGTGCAATCTGATGAGAATCGATATCTATCTCGCCGATGAATTTCTCATTCTTAAAGATCGGTATGACAATTTCAGATTTCACATCGATGCTGCAGGAAAGGTAATTCTCTTCACGTGCTACATCCTGCACAATATGGGTTTTTTCATCCTCTGCAACCTGTCCACAAATACCTTGCCCAAAGGGAATATGCGTATGTTCTGTGGGTGTACCTTCAAATGGTCCGAGAATGAGTTCTTTGGGATTCTCTTTATCAACAAAATAAAAACCGACCCAGTCATAATGTGCAACTTCCTCCTTGAGCAGCTTGCAGATGCGCTGCAACTTATAAAGCAT
>JACNJG010000066.1:0-4911 GCA_014382685.1 Candidatus Cloacimonadota bacterium | reverse complement strand
ATCGCATCCAATTCTTCTTTTGCCTGAGGCACCATTTTAAATATCCCTTCAACCTTTTCGCAGGCATAATCATCGCATTGGGCGCAGTTAAGGATTCTTTTTTCAATGACACATTTGCGTATCTCACATTCGAAGCAATGAGCAAAATGCTTTCCGGCTTCTGCCATGCATCCGTCACAGTAAATATCTTTAGCGGTGAGGGTTGCATTAAAAGCTTTTGACCAATCCTCAGCTGTTTTTTCCCTCATCTCTTCGTCATTATTAAGTGTCGCAATGTATGCAGGGCACTCCGAACAGACTATTCCGCATGCAGCAATTATTTTTTCCATGTCTCCTCCTGGAGTATTTATTGTATTTTTAGAATTTACTTATTTCACGTCCAGAATTTTGCATTCTGTGAGGAAGGGCGAGTCGAATTCAGTATATTCTCCTGCCTTTTTCCCTGGCACAGGAAACAAACGCGCTGAGAGCGGTTTATCCAACTTCGAGCTTAAGCTGGCAACATCATAAAGAATATTTATCAGCTCCTGCTCGGTAACATCACCCGGAAGTGGAACACAATCCAATCCGGTTCCACACACTGCAGAATATGCTAACAATTTTTGAACATCCAGCAAGCCATCCCCACATCGTGCTGCAAGTCCAATATCTTCGAGCACCGGCAGCATCAACCCGCAATAGCCACTTTTTCGGACAGGCAACGATTTCAATACGCTTGTGACCATTGCTGCGATCGCCAGCGTACCAGGTTCGCCAAAGCGGTTGAGCCCGAGCTTTTCAAATCCGTAAGCAATGCTTTCATGCTCCTCCAAAGAAGGTGCAAGAGACACATCTATGCCCTTGAAAGATACACCGGTATCATCCTCGATCATCATGCAGATATCTTCGAGAGGTCGCAGTTCTTCTATGAAAATTCTATTCAGACTATTTCTTGCTGAATCGAAGGATTTCTGATCCAAAAATGCCCTGTTAATGAGGTCACTGCATTCAAGCCCCAGCGTAAAACACCTCTTCCCGATATGATAACTTGCAGGATAGAAGGGAATATCCGGCGGACAGTTCGCAATGGCTGCAAATCGGAAATTTCCATAACCTTTTTCTGTTGTTTCAGAGATGGCTTTGATCGTCTGCGCAGCTTTTTGCAGAGCCCCCGCATTAAATCCCGTGATGTCATCAACGATAGTTATTGTGGTAGAAATTCCTTCTGTTTGTTGGATAATTTCAGGGATCACATCCATGTGTTTGGTTTCTTTCGCCGTGCCGATGCTTGTGAACTCAATTCCTTCTTTTTTGCATAGAGCTTCAAAATTCTGCAGCGTACGGATGAGATCATTTTTGCTCAGATGCCCCAGAAATTCGGGCCAGGAATTCGTGGTTATGCGCGGTTCCTGCACTTCATAGCCCTGATCTTCAAAAATTTTTCTCGCATTATTGTTGAATCCTGCTGCTTCTTTGACAGCTTGTTCGTCCACAGGATAGGCAAGAGTAATTCCGTGGGTTATGGCTCGTATTTTCACAGCTATTCCTCCTCTGTTTCCTGCATCAGACATATCAGCGCATCCTTCGCCGAACTATGCTTTTTGATAAGGTTCAAAATTTTATTTCGCGTGAACTCATGCTCGTCCCGAAGCTGATTAGCAGTTTGGATGATCCTGCCGAATATTTTGCTCGGACCAAATCCCATTGCAATAAGGTCTTTGCCCTCGATAATATTTTCCGGTTTATCGCGGTCAACCTTGAGCTCCTGCGAGCGTTTGATGAGCCATGCACCGGATTTAAAATTCTTATCTTGATCATGAAGCCGCGTGCCTTTGCCCATATAATCTGCCTCTGCGACGAGGGTGAGTTCATATATGGTTGCTGGATATAACCGCCGGGCAAGCCGTCGTATCGCTCCGTCTGTGATCTTATCTCCTTTTTGGAATTCCGCCTCATAAAAAGAAAAAGGAGCGAGATGATTTTTCACAAGCGGGATTACTTTTCTTTTGGTCTCATTGTCGGTGCCAATCTGATTGAGGAAAGCCCGGGTCGGCTTCTCTCCTACAGATTCATGTACCGGTGTGGAAATTCTATCACCTTTCTTTATAGTGGTTTCCGGTTTGCCAAGATCATGGCATAGGATGCTCAGCATGATCACAAATGCCTCTCTCACCCGAAGATGTTCCCTGTGAACGATCTGCGCACCTGCGTTCATGCAAAGCAGTGTATGTACCCACACATTGCCTTCTGGATGCCAGATATAATCCTGTTCCGTCTCGGTTAGTTTAAGAAGCTCGGGATAATACCTCTCTATTATGCCAAGGTCGAGCATTGTTTTTAATCCCAGCGAGGGCTTCATCGCTTTGAGAAGTAGTTTTTTCCACTCCTCCTGAATGCGCTCTTTTGGCAGCTCCGCAAGGGACGGTACTGTTTTTTGCATCAGAGAGAAGCTCTTTAAATCGACAGCGAGATCAAAACGTGCGATAAACTGAATACCTCTCATTACACGCAGTGGATCTTCTGCGAAGCTCTTTTTATCGACCACACGCAATACTCCCTTTTTAAGATCATCCAGCCCATTGAAGCAATCGATCAGCACTTCATCGATTGGATCATACAGCATGGAGTTGATCGTGAAATCCCTTCGCCCGGCTGCTTCTTTGATGTCCATGAAAGGGTCGGTGTCAACCGCAAATCCCCTGTGCCCTTGTCCGATTTTTGAATCCTTTCTCGGCAGAGAAAAATCTATCTCCAACGTACCGTCATAGTATTTCAACACACCAAAAGATTTTCCCACATCCATAACCTTTCCGTGTTTTTCAACGATTTCCTGTATCTGTCCGGGTTCCATGCCGTACACTTCGATGTCCAGATCCTTTGTGGGCTTTTTGCCAAGCAACATGTCTCGCACGCTGCCGCCAACGAGAAATGCTTTTCCGCCAAGTTCGTCTATCTCTTTTGCAATCTCCATAACCGTTTGCGGAATGGCAGAAAGTGCTGGCGTAAAAAATCTCGGTATCTTGCTGATGTAGGAATTCGGTATGTTCATGCGTCCAAAACCTATGCTTCTTTCTTCATCTGTAAAGCCAACTTGTACACGCGGTTTTTCGAGAGCTTGCATTCCTGTGCCAGCTCTCTCGCAGTCCGGCTGACAGATTTGTTCTGGTGAAATTTCTCTGTGATGAGCTCGCGTATTTCTTCATCTGAAAAAGCCCTCTCCTGCGCACCTTCCAGCACAATCACGAACTCGCCCTTCAGAACGATATCCACGAAATTTTCCACAAAATACGAGAGTGGTCCGCGGTAATAGGTTTCAAATTTCTTTGATATTTCCCGGGCAATGCAGATTTGTCTGTCATCGAAATTTTTCAATAATTCTTTGAGTGTTTCTTCCAAACGATGTGGAGCTTCATAAAAAATAAGCGTGTCCTGAATATTTTCCAGCTTTTGCAAAAACTCTCTGCGCTCGGAATGTTTCTCCGGCAGAAATCCGACAAAATAAAATCTTTCAGCAGGTAAGCCCGAAGACACAAGTGCAGGCACAAACGCAGTTGCACCCGGAAGTGTGACGACCTCGATATTATGCTCGATAACTTCTTTTATAAGAATGCCTGAAGGGTCGGAAATTCCGGGAGTGCCCGCATCGGAGATGATCGCAATATCCTGCCCAGCTTGCAGTTTTTTAATGAATTCCTCAAGGCGTGCACGTTCATTGAATTTGTGATAGCTCACCATTGGCGTCTCAATATTATAATGCTCAAGCAAAGTCCTCGAAGTGCGTGTATCCTCAGCCCCGATGACCGACACCTTTTGCAGCACTTCAACTGCCCGGTGTGTCATATCCCCAAGATTGCCGATGGGTGTGGGCACGATGTAGAGAATTCCTGTTTTCATTTTACTATTTCGCTCTATTCTTCATTATCAAGAGGACTTCTCACACTCAGACCACCTTTGTTTAGTACGTGAGTGTAAATCATCGTAGTTCTGATGTCCTTGTGGCCGAGAAGTTCCTGTACTGTTCGTATGTCATATCCATTCTGCAGAAGGTGTGTTGCAAAGGAGTGTCTCAATGTATGGCAACCTGCTTCTTTGGTTATTCCGGTCTTTCTTACTGCTTGTTTAATTGCTCGTTGTACAGCGCTTTCGTGTAGATGGTGACGATATTCATTCTGAGTTTTTGTATATATTACTCTACGGTTTGCCGGAAAAACATATTGCCAGTTAAATTGCCTTTCTGCTTTTGTATATTTATTTGCAATTGCATTTGGTAAATATACATAACCTTGATCTTCTTCTAAATCTTCCTGGTGCAGGATTTTCCTTTTTTGTATCTGCCTTTTCAAATGTTTTACTAATTTTTCAGGAAGCATAGTTCTTCTATCTTTGGCACCTTTTGCATCTCTTATAAGAATCTGGCGATATGCGAAATCAATATCTTTGACTCTAAGACGCAGTACTTCCATCAATCTCAAACCAGAGCCATAGAGCAAACTGCCAATAAGCCAATAAACTCCTTTCAGATTGGATAGAACCTTTTCAACTTCTTCTTTGCTCAAAACAACAGGAATCCGTTTTGGTGTTTTAGCTCTAATAAAATTATTTACCTGTATATTATCTCGATGTAATACCTCTTTATAGAGAAATATTAATGCATTTAAAGCCTGGTTTTGCGTTGAAGCAGAAACATTTTCTACATTTGCAAGGAAGGAAAGAAATTCTGTAATCTCTTTTTCTCCCATATCTTTTGGATTTTTTTTATTATGAAAAAAGTAATATTTTTTCATCCAGTAAGTATATGATTTTTCCGTGCGGATGCTATAATGCTTCATTTTTATGATTTCACTCACTTGCTCTAAAAGTTTTTTATTTGACATATTATCCTTTCATATTTCTGTATATACTGCAAAGAGCATTAACATTTTCATATCCTGC
>JACNJG010000063.1 GCA_014382685.1 Candidatus Cloacimonadota bacterium | reverse complement strand
TAAACCGGGCAGATCAAGCACTTTATATGGGCAAAAAACTTGGTAAAAACTGTGTGAAGTGTGAAAGAGATCTAATCAAATAAAATGGCTCTTTGGAGAACTAAGTGGATTAGTTGTATATTGGATATTCAGATTTTTATGTTTAGTATATCGAACCCCTTAAAAATAAAAGGAACCATATTTTTTATCAACTTTTTTACTTTACCCACTCATTTATTGAAAGATCCAATTAGGTTCTTTGAAGAATTAAGTGGGTTAGTTGGAAATAATATCCAATATCCAACCCCAGTGAAATAAAAAATAGATTTCACGGGACAGGTTATGAAGGAAAAACAAATGGGTGAGAAATAAAAGAATAGAGAAAGTAATAAAAAGAAGTTCGATTTACAGGAATGTCTCATTGATTATACAGTTAAAATTATTAAAGTTTCTGAGCAACTACCTGAAACAAAAGCCAGCAAACACATTTCTTCTCAAATACTAAGAAGCGGCACATCACCTGCTCCAAATTATGGAGAGGCTCAAAGTGCTGAATCTAGGGCTGATTTTATTCATAAGCTTAAAGTTGCTTTAAAAGAGTTGAGAGAGACCGAAGTGTGGCTGAAGATAATAGTAAAGGCAAAACTAATTCAACCTTCAACAAAATTATCCCCTCTATTGCAGGAGACAGACGAGTTGATCTCAATACTTTTTAAGAGCATTGATACGGCGAATCGGTCTTCACTCCGTTACGCCCAGACAAGAAAGAAAAATGAGCGATAGCGACAAAAATACTTGGTTATTGGATATTCCGTGTTGGATATTGGATATTCAGATTTTTATGTTTAGTATATCGAACCACTTAAAAATAAAAGGAACCATATTTTTTATCAACTTTTTTACGTTACCTCATTTATTGAAAGAGCCAGAAATTATCATAGCTCTTTCTATATTTGATCTCATTATGAGCTGTTTTATGTCCAATATTTGAAATTTAAATATAAGAATATCGCTCCCTAAAAAATATAAATCAAGAAATTATTGACAGCAAATTTTATGACAAAGTTTTAGCGCTATTATTATTGCGGAGATATAAATGATAGAAACAGAGTTATTATCTATAGTCGTTGATTCAACATCAGCCCGAAAAACTATTGAAAATAATACACATCGACTTTTTATGGTCTGCAATATAATAGATGCTAAACGAAACTACATTCAATCAAACTATTACATTAAAGTGAAATTATAAAATAACTAATTAAAATTACTCCCCAAAGGGGTTTTTGTATGGGAAAAAACATAGTAGAAAAAATCTTATCAAATCACATTATCGAAGGAAAGCCAGAAAAAGGTACTGAAATAGGTATCAGGATCGATCAGACACTTACTCAAGATGCTACCGGTACTATGGCTTATTTGCAGTTTGAAGCGATGGGAGTCCCAAAAGTAAAAACAGAACTTTCTGTAAGTTATGTTGATCACAATACTGTTCAAATAGGTTTTGAAAATGCAGATGATCACGCATATTTGCAATCAGTTGCAGCAAAGTATGGAATCGTTTATTCACGAGCCGGTAATGGAATTTGTCATCAGGTTCAGCTTGAAAGATTTGGAAAACCCGGAAAAACACTTCTCGGATCGGATTCTCACACTCCAACAGGAGGTGGGATTGGAATGATGGCAATTGGTGCCGGAGGTCTCGATGTAGCGGTTGCAATGGCTGGAGGAGCATTTTACTTAACATATCCAAAAGTAATTAAGATCAACTTAACTGGAAAATTAAAACCTTGGGTTGCAGCAAAAGATGTGATACTTAAAGTTCTTGAAATATTTACAACAAAAGGGAATGTGGGATGTGTATTTGAATATGGCGGACCTGGAATAAATACATTATCAGTGCCGGAAAGAGCAACCATTACAAATATGGGTGCAGAATGCGGAGTTACAACTTCAATTTTCCCAAGTGATGAAGTTACAAAAGAATTCTTGAGAGCACAAGATCGTGAAGATGACTGGGTAGAACTTGTTGCAGATGATGATGCAGAATATGATCAAGTCGTAGATATCGATCTGTCTGAACTTATCCCAATGGCAGCAACTCCACACAGCCCGGGAAATATTAGTGCTGTAAAAGATCTTGGTGAAATAGATGTTGATCAAGTTTGTGTCGGTAGTTGTACAAATTCATCTTACAAAGATATGATGACTGTTGCAGAAATTTTGAAAGGACAGAAACTTCATTCAAATATAAGCTTTGTTGTAGCTCCCGGTTCCAAACAGGTAATAGAAAATATTATAAAGGATGGTGGATTTGAGAGTATAGTTTCTGCAGGTGCAAGAATTGCTGAATCGGCTTGTGGTTTTTGTATTGGGAATAGTCAATCTCCCAAAACAGAAGCTGTATCCTTAAGAACCAGTAATAGAAACTTTTATGGAAGGTCTGGAACAAAATCTGCCAATGCATATCTGGTAAGTCCGGAAACAGCTGCCGCAGCAGTAATTACAGGTAAATTTACAGATCCAAGAGATCTGGAAAAACTGGGTATAAAATACCCCGATGTTAAAATGCCCGATAGATTCTACATCGATGATTCAATGTTTATTTTCCCGAAAGATGTTAAGGGAAAAGTAGAAATTTATCGTGGTCCAAATATTGGCGATCCTCCGGCAGCAGAACCACTCAAAGATAAAATATCCGGAATTGTAACACTAAAAGTAGAAGATCAAATTACAACAGATCACATAATTCCGGCAGGATCAAAAATGAAATACAGATCTAATGTCCCAAAATATTCTGAATTCTTATTTGAAATAGTTGATCCAACATTCCATGACAGGGCAAAAGAGATCAAAGAAAGCGGAAAAGACAACATCATTGTTGCCGGACTTTCTTATGGTCAGGGAAGCAGCCGTGAACATGCTGCACTTTGCCCGATGTATATGGGAGTGAAAGCAATTATTGCTAAATCAATGGAGAGAATTCATAATGCAAATCTCATCAACTTTGGAATACTTCCATTAAATTTCAAAGATGAAAAAGACTATGATGGAATAGATCAAGCAGATGAACTGGAAATACCTGAAATTAAAGAAACTCTAAAAACAGGTAAGAACCTAATTGTTAAGAACATAACAAAAGGCACAGAATTTGAAGCCACTTACGATTTGTCTGATAGACAAAAGGAAATTCTGCTTGCAGGTGGAACTCTTTCCTTTATAAAGAAAAAAAATTAATAAGGGAGAATAATAAAATGGCACAAAAAGGTATTCGAGAATACGACGCCAAAAGAATGATGTCAAAGGCATTACCAGATTTTTCTAATGGAAATATCAAATTTGAAGCTAAACAAGTTTTGATCGGAGCGAAAACTGACCTTGAAAAACTTGTAAAAGAAAACCCGTGGCTCAAAGAAGAAAAACTGGTTGCAAAGCCGGATCAGCTCTTTGGAAAAAGAGGATTGAATAATCTTTTATACGTTAATAAATCATGGGCAGAAGTTCAAAAATGGATCAATGAGCGAATGAACAAAACTGTTACGATTACGCAAACAACAGGCAAAACTACAGGTGAATTGAATTATTTCCTCGTAGAAAAATTTGTTCCTCATGATGATGAATATTACATTGCAATCACAACTCACAGAGATTGTGATACAATACACTTTTCAACAAAAGGTGGAGTTAATATCGAAGAGGTATGGGATTCAGTAGTAACATTGGATGTTCCATTATCAACAGAAATTGATGACCTCGATGTGAAGGGATTCCTACCAAAAGAGCTTGGTGACAAAACAGAAATAATTGCTGAATTTATTAAGGCACTTTATAAAATGTTAGTGGAATATCATTTTGTATATTTGGAATTAAATCCATTTACATTTGTTGATGGTGCTCCAGTTGCGCTTGATGCAGTTGCAAAAGTAGATGATTATGCATCATTCCAATGTGCTGAGATGTGGGGAGATTTGAAATTCCCAAGTCCATTTGGCCTTGAAAAAACGATCGAAGAAGAAAAAATTGATGAGCTCGACGAAAGAACAGGTGCATCACTCAAACTTACAGTTTTAAATCCTGAAGGTAGAATTTGGAATCTTGTTGCAGGTGGCGGAGCATCCGTAATTTATGCAGATACAGTTGTCGATCTTGGATATACGAAAGAGCTTGCAAATTATGGAGAATACAGTGGAAATCCATCCACAGAACTAACTTATGGATACACAAAAATAGTTCTTGATCTGATGACTCGTAAGAAAGATCCGCAGGGAAGACATAAGTATTTATTGATTGGTGGTGGTATCGCTAACTTTACCGATGTTGCCAAAACATTCACAGGTATCGTGCAGGCTATCACAGAATTTAAAAGCAAACTGATTGAAACAAATGTAAAAATTTACGTTCGACGTGGTGGACCAAATTACGTGGAAGGTCTGAATATTATGAAAAACCTGGGTGAAAAACTTGGTATTCCCATCGAAGTTTACGGACCTGAAACACACATGACAAAAATCGTTTCATTGGCACTTGATGAGAAGGTAGGTTAATCATGAAAAGTTATGAATTATTCGATAGAAATACAACAGCATTTATATATGGTTCGCAACAAAAAGCAGCCCAAAGAATGCTGGATTTCGACTACTTATGTAAGAGAGAAAAGCCAAGTGTAGTCGGTTTTATCACACCAACAGGTGTAGGAAATTATAAATTATTCTGGGGAACAAAAGAGATCACAATTCCTAGATATCTAACGATTGAAGATGCTATCAAAGAAAATCCTGATGCAGATGTAATGGTAAATTTTGCATCTGAGAGATCTTGTGCAGAATCGACAATGGAAGCACTTGAAACTGAGAACATCAGAACAATTATTATGATTGCAGAAGGTGTTCCACAAAGAGATGTGAGAAAGATCGCTAAACTGGCAAAAGAAAAAGGGAAATGGATCATCGGTCCTGCAACAGTCGGTGGAATAAAACCAGGCTGTTTTAAGATCGGAAATGCAGCAGGAACTGTGGAAAACATTAGAGATACAAGATTATATAGACCGGGTTCAGTTGGATTTGTCTCAGTTTCCGGCGGTCTTTCAAATGAGGGATACAACATCGTTTCCAGAAATACAGATGGAATCTATGAAGGATATGCTGTTGGCGGAGATGTTTATCCAGCTACTACTTTGATAGATCATCTGCTTCGATACGAGCAGAATCCAAACATCAAGATGATGGTTGCTCTCGGTGAAGTTGGCGGAAAAGATGAATATCAAATCGTGCAAGCTGTTAAAGACAAGAAGATCACAAAACCGCTTGTAATGTGGGTTACCGGAACGTGTGCAGAAATGCTTCCTGGTGGCGTTCAGTTTGGGCATGCCGGTGCAAAGGCAGACTCTAAAGAGGATACTGCAAAAGCAAAAAATGCAGCATTGAGAGAAGCTGGTGTAATCGTCCCTGATTCATTTGAAGATTACGGTGAAAAGATAAAAATGACCTTTGATAAACTCAAAGCTGAAGGAAAAATTAAAGAAATTGTAGAGCAGACACCACCCAACATCCCAATGGATTATGCCCAAGCAGTTGCAGAAGGTCTGGTAAGAAAACCAACCAATTTTATCTCAACAATTTGTGATGAAACTGGAGAAATACATAACTATTGCGGTGTGCCAATTGATAAAGTAATCAAAGAAAAATATGGAATTGGTGGAGTTATAGGTCTTTTGTGGTTTAAAAAAGTGTTGCCACAATATGCCAGAGATTTTATTGAGCTTGTAATTCAAATCGTTGCAGATCACGGGCCCGCAGTATCCGGAGCTCATAATACGATAGTGACTGCGAGAGCTGGTAAAAATCTTATAGAATCAATTGTCAGTGGTATTTTAACAATAGGTCCAAGATTTGGCGGTGCTGTTAATGGCGCTGCAAATCATTTCTCATGGGGTCTTGAAAACAATCTGGAACCTCGTGATTTTATTAATCAAATGAAAAAGAAGAACATTCGCGTTCAAGGTATCGGTCATAGAATTCATAGTATCGATAATCCGGATGAACGTTGTGAGATCATGATGAACTTTGCGAAAGAGCATTTCCCAAAACATCCGCTTCTTGATTATGCACTTGCAGTTCAAGATGTTACAACAATGAAGAAAAATACTCTTATCTTAAACGTCGATGGTACAATTGGTGTTTTGTTTGTTGATCTTTTAAAAAGCTTGAACTATAAAGACGAAGAGATCAAAGAAATGATCGACATGGGATTCTTCAATGCATTCTTCATCATCGGAAGAACAATCGGATTCATGGGCCACTATTTTGATCAGAAACGACTTAAAACTCCATTATATAGACATCCCTGGGATGACATACTTTATGATGTTCCAGAAAAACCGGAAGTGGTTAAATAAGGAGATGTAAAATGACTATCAAAAAAGACACAGAAAAGATAATTTATACGAAAGTCGATGAAGCTCCGACATTAGCAACATACTCTTTATTACCAATAATTAAGACCTTTACAGACGAAGCAGGAGTTGTTATCGAAACAAGAGACATTTCTCTTGCAGGCAGAATTATTGCGAACTTTCCTGAAAGATTGGTAGACGACCAAAGAATATCTGATGATCTGTTAGAATTAGGAGAGCTTGTAAAAAAACCGGAAGCAAATGTCATCAAGCTACCTTGTATCAGTGCTTCAATTCCTCAATTAAAGGCAGCAATTAAGGAATTACAGGAAAAGGATTACAATATTCCAAGTTATCCTGAAGAACCAAAAAATGAGGAAGAAAAAAAGATCAAGGCAACATTTGATAAGATCAAGGGAAGCGCTGTAAATCCTGTTTTGAGGGAAGGTAATTCAGATCGCAGAGTTCCTACACCCGTTAAAAACTATGCAAAAAAGAATCCTCATCCAATGGGAAAATGGTCGCCTGAATCTAAATCTCATGTTAATTTTATGACCTCTGGTGATCTTGCTTCTAATGAAAAATCTATAACAATCACTGAGGAAAATGTCGGTGACTGCCAAATCAGATTCATTAATCCTCAAGGAAAAGTAACTGTTCTTAAAGACAAATTAACTCTCATTAAAGGTGAGATAATTGATGGAACAGTGATGAGCAAACGTGCTCTTATAAAATTTCTGGAAGGATTGATCGAAGATGCGAAAAAAGAAGATGTGCTGTTTTCCGTGCAACTGAAAGCCACTATGATGAAAGTTTCTGATCCCATCATTTTTGGGCATGTTGTTTCTGTTTTTTTCAAAGAAGTTTTCGAAAAGCATGCGGACACATTTGCTGAGCTCGAAGTAGTTCCCAGTAATGGTCTTGGTGATCTATACGAAAAAATTAAAGCACTCCCGCCGGAAAAGCAAAAAGAAATAGAAGAAGACATTAATGCCTGTTATCAACATAGACCAAAACTGGCAATGGTAGATTCGGAAAAAGGAATAACAAATCTTCATGTGCCGAGTGATATAATAATCGATGCATCAATGCCTGCTGCAATTCGTGATTCAGGTAAAATGTGGGGACCGGATGGGAAACTTCATGACACAATGTTTTTTATTCCAGATAGAAATTATGCAGAAGTTTACAAAGAGGTAATGGAATTCTGCAGGATAAATGGTGCTTTTGATCCAGCTACAATGGGAAACATCTCAAATGTTGGCTTAATGGCACAAAAAGCAGAAGAATATGGCTCTCATGATAAAACTTTTTATGCCCAGGTGACGGGAAAATCCGCGTGGTTTCAGCTTCGGGCCAGACAATGATAGAGCATATAGTTGAAGAAGGTGACATCTGGCGTATGTGTCAGGTAAAAGATCTTCCTATTCGGGATTGGGTGAAACTCGCTGTGGACAGAGCCCGAAAAACCGGAGCGCCTGCTGTATTCTGGTTGAATAATTACAGAGCTCACGATCGTGAACTTATCAAAAAAGTTAATAAATATCTGAAAGATCATGATACTAAAGGACTTGAAATCCATATTATGACACCAATCGAAGCTACTCGCTACTCCATCAAGCGTATGAAAGAAGGAAAAGATACAATCTCGGTTACAGGAAATGTTTTACGAGATTATCTTACAGATCTATTCCCGATCCTTGAGGTAGGTACCAGCGCTAAAATGCTTTCAATTGTGCCACTTATGAGCGGTGGGGGATTGTTTGAGACAGGAGCTGGTGGTTCTGCTCCAAAACATGTCCAGCAGTTCACAAAAGAAAACCATCTAAGATGGGATTCTCTTGGAGAATTTCTCGCTCTTGCAGCATCCCTTGAACACCTGAGCGCAAAAACAAAAAATGTGAAAGCTCACATCCTGGCAGAAACGCTTGATCAAGCAATAGAGACATTCCTAACAAATAGAAGATCTCCTTCCAGAAAAGTAAAAGAATTGGATAATAGAGGAAGCCACTTCTATCTTGCAATGTACTGGGCAGAAGCTTTAAAAAATCAAACCAAGGATCCGGAGCTTCAAAGACGATTTAGTAAACTTGCCAAAGAACTTAAAGAAAATGAATCTGAAATTGTAGAAGAATTTATTGAAGCACAAGGAAAACCAATTAATCTCGGTGGATACTACAAACTTAATGATGTAAAAGCGACAAAAGCAATGCGACCAAGTGTGACCTTCAATGCAGTTATGGATTCATTTAAAATGAATTAATAAAATTTCATGCTCCAAACTGTTCCTCGTGATCATAGCAGTATTTTAATATTTGTTTTACTTAACGAAATATATAAACTTACATTCAAGTAATAAGTGCAACCCACATTATTTATTTTGATACTCATAAAAT